>NZ_JOMN01000037.1:0-8533 GCF_002153485.1 Acetobacter sp. DmW_043
TCCAGATCGACAAAGCGATCAATTGAACGCAAAAGGTGGCCAGCTGGCACATGATCTTCAAGGCGGAACTTGTAGAACAGTCCCTCCTGTATTTTCGTTCGATCACCCATCATTTGCAGGTTCCTCCTGCAAAGAGTGAATCAGTGCTTCACTCTCAAAGCAAGCGCGACTTTTTCAACACTATCCCCCCAAACCAGCCGTTGGCGCTTCGGGGGAATGGGAGCAGTTCGCTGAGACGTGCGACTGGATGTCTGTCGATCATGCGTGCCAGCACATCGCGTAGCCAGGCAAATGGCTCGATCCCTTTGAGCTTGGCCGTTTCGACCAGGGACGCCACGATGGCCCACCGGTTGGCGCCGCCCTCGCTGCCTGCGAACAAAGCATTCTTACGCCCGAGCGTGACAGGTCGAATGACCCGCTCCACCGGATTGGTGTCGAGATCTATGCGCCCGTCCTCGACAAACCGCGCAGATCGTCCCAGCGTTTCAACGCGTGCGGATCGCCTCTGCCAGTCTGGCGCTAGAGGACAACAAAGCTTCCGTGGCAATCGGTGATCCGGTCTAGCTCGTAGAACTTGCAGCGGGTGTGCGCCCAGCAGGCTGCCAGATGAACCTTTCTGTCCTGTGTCAGCTGCTTAAACCCGGCATAGCCGTCGACTTGCAGAATGCCGTTGTAGCCCTTCAAATGGCGCGTCGGCCAGGAGGACGTGCGATCCGGTGTCACATAAAATACCAGGACTGGCACGGCCGTACCGCCAAAGGGGCGGTCGTCGCGTATGTAGGCCCAGAGCCGCCCGGTTTTAGTCCGGCCTCGTCCTGGATCAAGGATGGACAGCGGGGTGTCGTCCGCGAAGACCCGTTCTCCGGCACAGATATGGTTCATCAGCTGATCGCGCAGCGTATCACCTCCGAACGCTCACGACGAAAGCACAGTCCTTCTCCACTGGTGGTGTGTGGTTCCTCTTTTTGATGCCCAGGAAAACGAAGGGGTTGGTCCCTTCCATCCCATAAAGAGGAGTGGTACGCCGGACACTATGTCGGCTGCCTCGTCTCTTCCTGCTTTTAAAGGACAGACATCATGACATTGCTTTCTTCCGTATCCCGGGCCGATCGGCTTGAGCGCTTTCGTGCACGCACCGGTTATATGCAGGTATCCTCACTTCGCATTCGGCTTGTAAGCTGGATCCCGTGCAAACCACTCCTGTTTTTTATGGATGGCAGTCTTTTCGATTTTGTCGTTCAGGACATTCGCTGGACACCTTTGAGTCTTTTTACAATTCAGACCTTCCATCGCACCCTGGAACTGCACCACATCGGCTCCGGGAAAATCTGTTTTGCGGAGCCGCTGGTGTTACCGCAGGAAGGAGCAGATGCCCCTCAGGCCGTTGCGGGATACAACCTGCATTTCCTGCGTCGCTGGCTCATACCCGGCGATACAGCTCTCGCTTTACCCAATCTGTGCCTTTATCGCAGTGCGAGCGAATTCTGGCCTGATCTGATGTTCCATACACCGATGAGTCTGGTGCTGCATGCGGCTGTGAAGAACCTTTATGAAGGACTTGAGCCTGAAGATCTGATCGGTCTTTCAGCGGCAGATCGGGACTGGATGCTGCTGTCTGCGTTGCTTCGGTTGCTGAATCCCATCGATCTGTTGGGTCTTTCTTCTTCGACTGACGTCGGGCCTGCCCCTGTCATCAATGGCCTGGCAGTCGATCCTTCCTGGTTCGCGACCGACTGTGCCCCCGGCTACGACCTGCGGGCCAGTCTCACTCAGCTGGGGCTTTGTGACGATCCCGCTTCTCTGTCGCACAACGACTGACAGCCGCCGCTCAGGCGCCGCTTTTCAAAATCCTTCAATTTCCCCCGTTCCTCAATACCCTATCGGTCATCGGGCGCTGCAAAGTGTGCCGATGCCGATCAGTGTCTGCTGGAACGGGACCAGTAAGGTTCTTGCCTCATGACTACCCAACATTTTTCTCCCTCTGATTCTGGGTTTGACCGGCTTGTCGATGTCTGGCTGCAAATGCACGACGTGCTGCTACCGGCTCTTCTGGCCGCACGGGATCACGGTCTTGCCAGCACGATGCCCTTCGGCCGCCCGCTGGACGGTCATGTGTTGCTGCTCCGGCAGCTTTTGCGGGGCTTTGAAAAAGGACTTCAGGAGGTGGCTGACCGGTCACCTCTGTGCTGAACCTGACCAGACCAACACATTTTTCCATCAACACTTAGCCTCGATCTGCCCTCAGGCGAGCGGGGCGCAAAGGATCTTTGACAATGAGACAATTTTCTTCACGCACCCGGATGCACGGATATGCATCCCGCCGGCCCCACCACACCTCAATGTGGGACGCGACCCCGCAGGACCTGCGCGTCATGGCAGACCTGACCGAGAAACTGGGCGCACCTCCGGTTTCACCAATGATGCAGTATTGCGGCCCGCGTGCACATCATTTGGCTCAGCTTGCCCGAAATGCCGGAGACTGGGGGCGCTTATTGAGGGCACTGGCATGTCGCTACCCCCGCTTGCCCGAAGGCAGCCACGTCGCTTCTGACGGCACCGAGCTGGAGTCAAACCCTGAACGTATCGTCTGGGAGACCCTCAGGCGCCTGCAACCCAACAACCTTGATCTGTGCTGTCATCCTTTTCTCGAAGAAAGACGGTTTCTGCGTAGCGATTTTGGGATCTGCGCTCCGGGTGATGACACGCCTCTGGTTTATCTCGAAGTCATGGGCATGCTGGGATCAGATCGCGAATGCCAGACGGATGTCGAGGAGCATTCCCTGGAACGTCTGGCGCTTAAGGAACGCTGGTTCAGTGAACCGGATCGCCCTCTGCTACGTATCATCTGGCTCGATATGATGGCGCATCCCGACTGGCTGGCTGCCATTTGCGAAGAGGCATTCCAGGCGGCTTATGCCCGGATGACAATGAGAGCGCGCGCGCGGTGATAGATGGATTTCCGCGTCAAATTCATACAACCAGGAACATACTTATATGACGAACGCCAACATCTTTAGCGACCAAGATCGGGTCAGTTCGGTCAAAGCGTGTCGTTTATCGCAACTCTCACGCACAGGATGTTTCAGCTCGGACCTGCCATAGCTTTACTTCGACTTCTGCAAGACAAAGGCAAAGGATGCTAAAAACAATGAGCCCGCCTCGTTTTTGAAGCGGGCTCATTGTTAATGCGTTTCGTCGTGTTTGGTGACCGAAATTTTTATGGTCGCATCTTCTGGCGAGGTATTGGAAAGAGTGTTCTCCACCCGCGTTGCCCGCCAGAATGAGTTGAGACGCGAACGGATCTGCTCAAAATCGATATTTTTCTTTTCCGCGACCTGTCGCCTTATTCCGTGTCAACCACAGTGTGGAGGACAAAACGGTGTTCGGCAGCTTTCCAGATCCAGATCGGAACTTTCATGCCCGGTCCTGCAAAAATGAGGTCCCGGACACCGGCATGACGGCTTTCCAGGGTTGCGATGCCGGCAGCCGAATTATGCCATAAAACGCGATGACCTTTGTCGAGGACCGTGTATTGCGCACCGTCGCCGCCAAAGCAGGAAGAGTCTTCCTCAATCACCACACTGACCGTCCCCAGAGTTCCACCGACATCCAGAAGTAGGATTTTGGGCGTGACTGACGTATCGCACATGTCACGATAGCCTTCTCCTGCTCGCTTGAGGTCGGGAGTAGCTTTGAGGACTTCAGTGTCTGAGGGCGTGACAGGACGCGCCTGTTCACTCGTACGCCAGTGAGCCTGCGTAATGGCTTCTTTGTCGCTTTGTGCGTAAGCCGAAGGCAGAAAGATGGCCATTGTCAGGGGGACTAAGAGGAAGCGTCTCATGAGATAAACGATCCGATCATTGGCAGCTCGTGGAGGCGGTAAAAGGACTGGAGTTATTCTCAGCCCTAGAAAAGACCACTTCCCGTTTTAACAGCAGATGAGTTCATGGTGTGGTGCCAGACCACATTACCGTTGAAGAGCACCGTCAAGGTCTTTTCCGTACCGTGAGTGCCTTGATGCAGGTCTCCGTAGAGCGGAACGAAATTGGCGGCATCAGACGAGGCGTTGGAGAACGAATAACGCCACTGCTCATGTCCACTGTCAGTAAAGGTACTTTCGCGAGGATCCCCGAACTGAGTGCGGATCTGTTCTTTCGTGGTCACGCCATCCTGAATTTTCTGGTCGATGGAGGCTGCTGTTTCGTTCTTGAGGGCTTCATTGCCTTCCGAGGCACAGCCTGTCAGGGCGAGCAGCCCCGTAAGAGATAAGGCAGCAAGAGTTTGGAGTTTAGACATGAGAGATCCTATCCGTTCTGCGCAAGAGAACAGTTCCGTGAAAGACAGTCTCTGAGACTGATCAGCAATTGAGAGGCACCGTTTGTTCAGTCCAGAGCGTATTGCTGTCGCCTTAGCCGGGCGACCTTGCGTTGCTTTAAAAATTCAGCGCGAAGACAGACCCAGCTTACCGTTCCGACACCAAAGGCGATCAGGGGATGCCATAACAGGCCCATCAGCACGCCACAGACCACACAGATGCCAATACCCATCCAGGTCGCATATCTGAGCATTTGAAGCGTCTCGGCCTCTTCTGCGCCATATTTTTCGAGATACTTCGCCAAAGAAGCCGCCTTCTGTGTGTCAGCGACGTTCCCATTTTCAGAGATGTCATCAAATGATGTCATGGCCAGTCCTCTTCGTCTCTGATCAACGATCAAAAAGTATCATTGTGATTACAGACACTGCGCTCATGATGAACATCGGTGGGAAGACGTCTCTCTCGCAAAGCCAGTCCAGAGCCTGCAGAGAACCCCTGACACCTACGATGATAAGGCCGACCCCGACGAGCAGGAGAGCGCTAAGCAGCAGCACCTTAGCTGTACTCTGCCTGGCCTGGGGCGATAACCGCTCCGGTGACAGGAGCCTGCCATTTTGCATTAGGGGGATCGGATAGACAGATCATGGCCAGCTCCTCGAAATCAGGGTGCAGACCATTCTGCAGCACCTGTTCGTCGTAACTGGCATGAGTAAACTACGGATTTTCGACTTATGTCAATACGGAAATACGCATATTTTTGTGATCGGTATTCCGCTGCGTTCTACGCAGCTTAGATACGAGGTATGCCACCAGCCCAGACAACCTCACCGAGCAGGCGGAAGCAATTTAAATCCTCAGATGCAACGTCCTGAGGTGGATAGCGATGATTGTCCGCGATGACGCGCATCCCTCCACCCAGTCGTGGATCAAGGCGGCGAATTAAGACGACGCCTGCACTTTCAAGGGCATAAAGTGCGCTGCCCGACACCGTCGTGACGCTTCGGTCCACGATGACGAGATCACCCGATGACAGCGTCGGCTCCATCGCATCTCCCGCATTGCTGATGAGGCAGAGAGACGTGAGGTCTCTATGGATAACGCTCTGCAACCAGTCGCGACCGATGCGCAGACCGTCTTCATGATGGTCATGCCAGGGCACAATGATCTGGCGGGTCGAAGTCGTCTGGACCTCTGTTGCGTCCGGGAGTGAACCACTTGCTGCACCATAGGCGATCCAGTCCAGAGACACGCCGCAAACCCGAGCCAGAGATGCCAGGGCAGAGAACTTCATCTCTCCGCCATTCATGTAATCTCTTAATGTCGTATACGGCACACCTGCTGCTTTGGCGGCATGAGTAATGCCAATACTCTGCGCTGCTTCGCGGAGGCGTTCGCCGCGCTCACGCATCAGGCGGATCTGGTCATCCATGAGTTTATGCTTTCGCCTGGAATATCGGGGCACGCGGAGGATCCTCATTGAAGAATGAGGTATTTGTACGATATTCCGCTTGATATATAATACGTAAAGTCGTACATATTAAGCTCGAAATGTTGCGTGGCCCGTGACTGGTCATGGTCAGATCCTCGCATGAAACCGACATTTTGTCGAAGGGATTGTCATGCCTGAAGATTCACTGTTGCCACCCCCCTCTCAGGACGGTCTCGAAGAGCTTCATGCTGGTCTGCACGATGTCCTTCGTCTGATCGAGATCGAGCATACTCTGCTCAAAGGGCGGCTCGAAAGTCTGCGGGCGGATACAGAAGGTGCACGACTGCTTGAAGGCGTGATGGTGCTCGGGGCTGTGTTGCAACAACGGATGGGATATTTGCTTCAGCTTTGTAGGGGCGTCGGAAAATTGTGACGAATCAGCCCGTTGGATACAGTGCATCAAACCTCTAAACCGTATACGGTAATCTCCTCTAAAACATTACTATGTCATTCGAGGAAGAACGGTAGTCGTGCCGTTTTGTGGCTGTAAAGCAGGATCGGTACGGTGCGCTGTCATATAGCGACCTGGAGAATTACCGAGCATTTTGCGGAACATACTAACGAAACTGGGTACACTCTCGTAGCCGAGCTCAGACGCTACTTGCTGGATCGAGGAGCCTCCGGCTAATTGTTTTACAGCCAGCATGATAGCTAACTGCTGACGCCACCGACCGAAACTCATGCCAGTCTCTTTGATTGTCAGCCGCTCCAGGCTTCGCGTGCTCATTGCTACCTCTTTTGCCCAGAACTTCAGCGTCCTGCGCTCGCCTGGAGACTCCATTATGCGATCAACGATCCGGCGTAATCGTAGATCTTCAGGCATAGACAAATGGAGATTGTCACTCTCAGCTGCACTGAATTCGTCGAGAAGAACGGTTAATAATCGTGATTCAGCGCCACCTTCCTTATAAAAGGCAGGGAGGTGAGCGGCACGGATCAGTAATTCCCGAAGCAGGGGTGTTACCGAGATAACGCAACTTCGACTGGGCAAGCAAGCGTCAATGTCTGGATCGATAAAGGCACAGTACCCTTCTATCATGCCGGTAGCCTTGATGGCGTGCAATGTGGCACCCGGAATCCATACAGCTCTGCGTGGCGGCACAATCCACAGACTACCATCCATTTCGCAGCTTAGTACGCCGCGCTGCACCAGCAAGATTTGTCCTTTACGATGATAGTGCGCATCAAGCTCTAATTTTGTGATGTCCATAACGAGTCCGAATGTCACTATGGGACGATCGATATCATCCGGTTCGATCCACTCGTTTTCTTTATGAGGGCAGTTCAGAATTGGCATTGTCGTAATCGGATAATAATCTGTCATAATGTCTTAATGACGTCATCTAGTAACTTTCCTACTCTTCTGAATGAGTTTCGTCGAGCCCTCGTTGAGACCGGACAGAAAAAAGAGAAGTTACCACCATGAACACATTAACAGTCTCGGGCGTCGCCCAAGTCTTGAATATTCTGCATAAGGAAGCAGAGGTCATAGGCCAAGATCACATCGCAGCTAATATCGGTCAGATTAACGTAGAGGATAACAACCTAGTACATACGTCCCCACGTTGGCTTGCCGATGAAGAAACAATATCTCAGACAATCTATCAAGATTATTCGCTGAATTTATCGACTATTTCACAGGTCTATGGCCGCTTCCTCTACATGATCGCACGGAATTGTTGGGCCAAGAGGATCGTCGAATTTGGTACATCTACGGGAATCTCGACGATTTATTTCGCCGCCGCATTACGCGATAATGGTGGCGGCCAACTAATTAGCAGCGAGCTCGAACCGGCCAATGCAGCACGAACACGCACTAACATTGAAGCTGCTGGCTTAGCTGATCTGGTGGAGATCCGTGAAGGTGACACAATCAATACGCTGCGGGATGTGGGAAGTGATGTAGATATTCTTTTGCTCAATGGTGCTTGCCCCCTCTATCTCCCCGTTCTTAGATTCGTCGAACCGTTCATGAACCGAGGAGCTGCAATAATGGGGAGAAATGCTTTTGATCCAGCCTATCTTGACTACGTGCGTGACCCGTTGAATGGCTATTTTTCTCAGCCTCTTGAAATCGATAACGGATGCGCTAGCGAATTTGCGATAAGGACCTTATGAAGATGACTTCATGATCCAAAAAGGCTCTTCCATCAAAATGCGGAATGTGAGCCTCTGCAAACTATAAATAGTGTTGATGTAGCACCACAGCTGCGATTCATTTTGCTCTCTAATTTTTCATATATATAATGTTTTCAGGAAGGCTCGAATTTCAGGTGATTTACGTCGCGAAAGACCCTCTAGCACTACAGTTGCAATTCGTTTTCCGGGTCGGAAAGATGAAGAATTCAGGGGCTGTCTCGACGTAGACTGCCTGAAATTCGAGCCGTCCGGAACGCATTGGAATCATGAACAATTAGAGAACAAAGCGAATTGCAACTGTAGCGCCAGGCTCAGGACCTATTAATTCATTGAACTGAGCGAGAGATTGTGATTCACAGGCTTACCGATGGAGGATGAGCCTGTGAATGATGTATTTTTACAGTCTGAGAGCCAGATGGAGCGGATTGGGCCATTTTTTCCTCTGGCGCACGGCGTGCCCCGCGTGGATGACCTGTGTGTTCTGAGCGGGATCGTTTATGTGATCCGCAACGGGCTTCAGTGGAAAGATGGACTTGTAACGGTTTTGTGCCGGTATGTAATTTCTTTTACGCGGCTTTGGCCTCGAAAGC
>NZ_JOMN01000038.1:0-699 GCF_002153485.1 Acetobacter sp. DmW_043
CTGTTTGCTCACCTCAAGCGCATTTTGAAGATCGATCGGTTGAGGCTCAGAGGACCAAACGGTGCCCGTGATGAGTTCCATCTCGCCGCAGCTGCTCAAAATCTCCGCAAAATGGCGAAACTGATACCTCCCGGAGCGCCTGCTTTATCCACCTGAGGCAAGAAAGCTGCACTTATGTCGAAGTGGCTTGGCAACACTTCCACTCTTCACCATGAGTTTTTCAACACTATCCCCCCAAGGCTGCCTTTGTTTTCCGTTACATTGCGGGTGATTTCCATTGTTTGGGCGCGTCTTTGCGCGTCATTTCCTGTTTTGGTTCCGGCTTCAGCTCCGGGAGCGGGAACATCTCAGAGGGAAGCAGGTGGGTGAGCTGCTGAACCAGTTCTCTGTGCTTCGGCGTATCTGGTCTGGTTTTGAGTAACGCACGAAGCTGCGTGATCTCACGACCAGCCTGCTCTTTTTCAGGCTGATGGGTTTTATTCCATTTTCTGATTTTCTGCTCGCGAGAATCCTCCATCTGGTCAAAGTGCTGGTTCAGCCAGAGTGAGAGCTTCGCAGGGTTCGCCATGGCCGTAGACTCTTCCTCATGCTCCTTTCTGAACTGTTCCAGGGCGGGCTTGTCCTGTGGTGTCAGGAGCGTCCTGAGAGGCTCAGGCGGAGTGGCACGCAACCCGGTGATATGCAGCAGGGCCTGCACCA
>NZ_JOMN01000039.1:0-533 GCF_002153485.1 Acetobacter sp. DmW_043
GCATGCTGCTCGGCAATGCCGACATCAAAAAACCGCTCCGGGTAGGCTCTGGCAAAAGCATCAAGGCCAGTGCCTGAGGGCATGGCGGCGGTAATGGCGACAATATTTTTGTCAGTGGCGGCCTGGCGTACCAGCTCACGTGAAAAAACTGAGGTGTAGCTTGGCGGGCCTGAAGGGCCTTTGGACTGCTCGCCGGTTACGACATTAAAGCGTGCAACAGCATGATATTTATCGCCGGCTTTTTCAGCTGGGGTGTAGCCGTGGCCTTTTTCGGTGATGACATGCAACAGGATTGGGCCGTTGCCGGCATCACGCAGGTTGCGCAGAATGGTGACCAGCTGTGGCAGATCGTGCCCGTCAACCGGACCAATATAGTAAAAGCCCAGCTCTTCAAACCATGTGCCGCCGGTGATCATGCCACGGGCATATTCATCAGCTTTACGGGCTGTGCGCTCAACAGAGGCCGGCAGTTTTTTAACAAACTTACCAGCCAGCTCACGCAGGCCAATAAATTTACGGGATGAGATAAGGCG
>NZ_JOMN01000040.1:0-1283 GCF_002153485.1 Acetobacter sp. DmW_043
TGTCCGCAATCCACATCGCAGCAAGCTTCATCTTCTATCTCAAAGAATGAGTCCTGAGCCTAAAACCTGGATAGAGCCTGAACTCTTCACAGAAAGGGGTAATTGCTAACCCTCCACCTAACCTGCGTCTCTGAGTGAAAAAAAAGCTTGTACCGCAATAAAATTATTTATATAAACATAGACCTTCTGAGCATACGAATTAGCCCCGTCCAGACACCACTGGCGGAGTGTTTTCTTTTATTGCGCCATAACTCTTTCAAGGTTTTCGTGCCGCCTCTTTGCTAATTCAAGTATATCGTGTGCAATACCATCTGTAACAAGATTGGTATCAGCCACTAATCTTTGAATATGGCGGATACTAGGTTTCGTGGACAAATGGTATCCACTGGAGGACTGACACGAGATTGACAAAGCCGAGGTAAGATTCCTTGGTTTTGTCGTATCGGGTTGCGATGCGCCGCCAGTTCTTGAGCTTGTTGAACAGACGCTCGACGAGGTTGCGCCAGCGGTATTTTTCGCGGTCGTGCGCGATAGGCTCGCGCCGGTTGCTCTTGGCGGGGATGACCGCTTCGACGTCGGCTTTCGTCAGTTCCTCACGGATGGCGTCGGCGTCATAGCCCTTGTCGGCCAGCAGCGCCTCAATCTTGTCTGCGATCATGCGGAACAGCGGACCGAAGCCCTGGATGTCGTGGGTCTGCCCTGGTGTCAGGACAAATCCGAGCGGGCGGCCTTTGGCATCGGCATCGGGCGTGGAGTTTGGTGCTGAAGCCACCGCGCGATCGGCCAAGCGCCTCGGTCTCCTGATCCCCTTTTTTATGCCGACGGCACAATGATGTGCCCGGACCACAGTGCTGTCGATCATGTAGGCGGTGGCGTCGCGCTCCACCATTTCAGCCAGCGTTTCCAGCATCGCGTCGAACACGCCTGTTGTAACCCAGCGCCGATAGCGGCGGAACACGCTGTTCCACTTGCCGTATTCGTCTGGCAGGTGTCGCCACTGCGAGCCTGTCCGCGCAATCCACATCATGCCTTCGAAATAAAGGCGGTTATCCTGCGCCGGCCGGCAAGCACGACCCGTCTCAGGCGGAAGGAGCGCTCCAATGATTGCCCATTCCTCGTCCGAAAGCCCAATTCGCTCGCCCAACGACACCTCCAAAAGGCAGCGTTGAATCAATCACAGACGTTACTGTCAACCTTTGTCAACGAAACCTAGGCTTAGGACTCATTCTTTGAGATAGAAGATGAAGCTTGCAGCGATATGGATTGCGGACATGAAGGTATGA
>NZ_JOMN01000041.1:0-47854 GCF_002153485.1 Acetobacter sp. DmW_043
CAGTATGAGCAGGCTGGCCTTACCGCTCCATACATCGTAAATACTGCTCTCAGCGCACTTGGAATTGAGGGAGCCTCCTCAGTAAACATGTCAAATTATTCGACAGGAACCAAACCATGAGCTTAAAACGCATTGCCTTCCGCGCAGGTCTTCTGCTTGGCCTTGGCGTAGCCTTTGCTCCCGTTGCCGGATCAGGTCTCCTTTTCCCAGCAGCTCAGGCACAGACAGCCGCCAACTCTGCTGTCATCACCCCTGTTCAGACACTCTATGCAGCACTTGAACAAATACAAACCTCACATGCAGGCTTCAGCGACCGGGCAGCTATCGTTGGCGCCGCTGTCGATAAAAGCTTTGACCTGAGTGCTGTACTTAAAGCCTCTGTCGGACTGCGATACGATTCTCTGACACCTGAAGACAAAGCAAAACTTCTCGCAGCATTTCGTGACTTCACCGTTGCCCGTTATGTCTCCAGCTTTACACCAGGTGCAGGAGCACGCTTCACAATCAAGCCAGAACCTGAAAACTCTCCTGTTGCCGGCGATAAAATCGTAAACACATTTATCGGCTCGCAGGATAGCATGCCGGGTACACCGCTGAGCTACATTATGCATCATGAAGATAATGGCTGGCGCATTACTGACGTTCTGCTGAGTGAATCACGTATTAGCCAGGCTGCTGCCCAGCGTTCTGATTTCCGCTCGACTTTAACGTCAGGTGGGGTTGCTGGTTTAATAAAAGTGCTTGAAAATAAAGTTAAAAGCTTCTCTGAAGCTAAATAAATCAGGATAAGCCGATCGTGAAACTAAACGCACTGACAACAAGCATGCTCTGCCACAGAGGAATGATTGCTGGCTGATGTTTCGCATTTCTTCTGTTCTGGCTCTCTCAAGTTCTGTTCTGGCCGCAGCCGGATGTGCGCAATCTGTGGCCGGCGCCCTGCTCTTCAGACGTTTCCGCAAAAGAGAGCGCTCCCCCTCAGCGGGGGAGCAGCCGCTGCCACCGGTTACTATTCTCAAACCTCTGTGCGGAACAGAACCTCTGCTCGAAGAAGCCATAGAAAGCTTCTGCCAGCAGGACTACCCACGCTTTCAGATACTGTTTGGTGTGCAGGATAAAGCAGACCCGGCAATTGCTCTGGTGGAACGCCTGAAAAAGCGCTACCCCCACCTTGATATGCAGGTCATATGTCACCCCGGCATTTACGGGCTGAACCGCAAAATCAGTAACCTGATGAATGTGCTGCCATATGCAGAATATGAGACACTGATCATTTCTGATTCTGACATTCATGTGCGACCGGATTACCTGCGCCACATTGTCAGAGCTCTTAACAAAGCCGGAACAGGCCTTGTCACAACCCTGTACGCTGGTCGCCCGGCACAGAACTCTTTTGTTCAGCGTATGGCTGCCAGTCAGATCAACCACAATTTTCTGCCTGGTGTTATTCTGTCCCGCCATCTGGGGCGTCAGGACTGTCTGGGTGCCACAATGGCACTGACGCGTTCAGTTCTGGAGTCTGTCGGAGGCCTTCAGGCCTTATTACCTCATGTCGCCGATGACGGCGTTCTGGGGCAGCTGGTCAGGCAAAAGGGACATGATATTACTATTGCTGACTGCCTGACCTGGACAACTGTAGCTGAGCAGTCAGCCCCTGAACTCATAGCGCACGAACTGCGATGGGGTCGTACTGTGCGCTCTCTGGCACCTGCAGGCTATGCAGCATCTTCAATTCAGCTGTCACTTTTCTGGGCGTTACTGACAGTTCTTCTCAAACCCACCTCACGCAAGGCGTGGATTTTCTTTTTCTCATGCTGGGGTATTCGTGCCATAACAGCACGCAGTATCAATCAGATTACAGGTGAAAAAGCATGGTGGCCTTTGCTGTTTCTTCCTCTGCGTGACCTGCTCTCTGCCGGTATTATGGCAGGAAGTGTTCATGGCACACAGGTTGACTGGCGCGGCCAAACAATGCATGTAACCCCACACTCTGCTCGTAAATCTTCAAATCGTCACATCTTCCCGGAAACAAAGGACAACGTCCCTTCCGATGATCTGACCTCCACCCCATCAGGCCGTGCCCTCTCAACCTTGTCAGGATCAAACTTCCCATGATGAGAACTCTCTTCCTTCAGCCTCCGACTTTCGATGGTTTCGATGGTGGTGCAGGCTCCCGCTATCAGGCAAAACGGGAAATCAAATCATTCTGGTACCCGACATGGCTGGCACAGCCTGCCGCCATGGTTGAAGGCAGCCGCCTGATTGATGCACCTCCGGCTGGCATTGGCATGGAGCCTATCCTTGAAGATGTGAAAAACCGCGACCTGGTCATTCTGCACACATCAACCCCTTCTTTTGCGAAGGATGTTGAAGTCGCTCAGATGCTCAAGGACGTAAACCCCAACCTTAAAATTGGTATGGTTGGTGCTAAAGTTGCTGTGCAGCCTGATGAAAGCCTGCTCAAAGGTGCACCGATTGACTTCGTTGCCCGCAATGAGTTCGACTACACCATCAAAGAAATTGCTGAAGGCCGTGATTTCAAAGATGTTGATGGCATCACATGGCGTAATAAAGACGGTGTAATTGTTACGAACCGCGACCGCGCCATGATTGAAGACATGGACAGCCTGCCTTTCGTAACCGAAGTCTATAAGCGTGACCTGCGGATTGAAGATTACTTCATCGGTTACCTGATGCACCCTTATATTTCTATCTATACGGGACGTGGCTGTAAGTCTCGCTGCACCTTCTGCCTGTGGCCACAGACTGTGGGCGGACATCGCTACCGCACACGCAGCCCACAGCACGTTGCTGCTGAAATTCGCCTGGCCCGCCAGTATTTCCCACAGGTCAAAGAATTTTTCTTTGACGACGATACGTTCACCGATGATCTGCCACGCGCAGAAGCCATTGCCCGCGAGCTGGGAAAAATGGGCATCACATGGTCATGTAATGCAAAAGCAAACGTGCCTCGCGAAACACTGAAAGTACTGCGCGATAACGGCCTGCGCCTGCTTCTGGTAGGTTATGAGAGCGGCAACCAGCAGATTCTGCATAACATCAAAAAAGGTATGCGCGTCGAGGTTGCCCGCGAATTTACGAAAAACTGCCACGAACTTGGCATTAAAATTCATGGCACGTTCATCCTCGGTCTCCCCGGAGAAACCAAAGAGACCATTCAGGAAACCATCAACTTTGCTAAAGAGATCAATCCGCACACACTGCAGGTTTCTCTGGCTGCGCCTTATCCTGGCACCGCCCTGCACAAGCAGGCATCAGAAAACGGCTGGCTTGATGAAAGCAATGCTGACCTGATTGACGAGAACGGCGTGCAGATGGCGCCATTGCATTACCCGCATCTGTCACACACTGAAATTTTCAACAGCGTTGAAGAATTCTATAAAAAATTCTATTTCCGCGCTCCGAAAATTGCCTCCATTGTTGGTGAAATGGTACGCTCCCCGCAGATGATGAAGCGCCGCCTGCGCGAAGGTGTGGAGTTCTTCCACTTCCTTAAAGATCGTCAGGCAAGCTGACTTTTCCTGATGTAATAATGGCCGGCGCACCCCCCACGGGTGCACCGGCCTTATTTTTATCAACTCTTTTCTGCACGACCAGAATATCTCTGACATCTGCCTCTTTCGATATGACAGGAGACCTCTCCATGAAGCGTGCCATTATCTCCTCTGACGATTTTGGTCTGTCTGTCGAAGTCAATGAAGCCATCGAGATTGCTTATCGTGAAGGCGTTCTTTCAACTGCCAGCCTGATGGTTGCCGGCCCGGCTGCCGCCGATGCTGTCGAGCGTGCCAAACGCCTGCCCGGCCTGCATGTCGGGCTGCACCTGGTGGTGATTGAGGGTGCTTCGGTTCTTCCACACACCAGCCTGCCGCTGATCACTCAGCCTGACGGCTGGTTTTCCTCTTCACAACTGGGTCTCGGGGTAGATTATTTTTTTCGTCCACAAGGGCGCAAACAGCTGCACAAAGAAATTACTGCGCAGTTTGAAGCCTTCCGTAAAACAGGGCTGACACTCGACCACGCCAATGCCCATAAACATATGCACCTGCACCCTACTGTAGCGCGTATGATGATTGATATTGGCAAAAACTACGGTCTGAGAGCCATTCGTACCCCCCTTGAACCACCAGCCCCTCTGGCAGCTTCAGAAAAAATCTCTGACAGCTTTGGCGATGCCGTGCTCAGGCAGTGGACACGCCTGCTCCGCCATCAGATCCGTTCGGCCGGTATGGTCACCAACGACTGGTGTTTTGGTCTGGCATGGAGCGGTCACATGACGGCACAAAGGGTCTCCACCCTGGCAACACACTTACCTGATGGCGTCTCGGAAATTTATTTCCATCCGGCGACGCATAAAAATACGCTGATACAAAAACTCATGCCAGCTTATGAGCACGAAGCTGAATTTGAAGCTCTCTGTGCCTCTTCTTTCAAAGACAGCCTGCGCACCAGCCACGTCACACCCTGCACCTGGCAGGATATCTGACGTAAAAGACGCTTACCGCTAGGCATATCTGCCAGGCTCTGCTACTCACCACAGTGAATGTTTTACCTCATCAGACCTCGGACTCTATGACCGATTCGTCCTTACCCCCTTCTGCCGGCACCAACGTTTCTGCAAAAACTCTTGCAGCAAAAGCTGCGCGTGCTGAAAAAGAGGCTGCGGCCCTGCGTGCGAACCTTCGACGTCGCAAACAACAGGCACGCACCCGGCAGGAAGAACAAAATAACCAGATACAATCTGCACTACCGGAGAAGAACTGACATGCCCGTGCTACCCGATACATGGATACGTCAGATGGCCCAGGACCACGGTATGATTGAGCCATTTGTCGAATCTCAGAAGCGCGATGGCGTCATTTCCTATGGCCTGTCCTCTTACGGCTATGATGCGCGTATTGCTGATGAGTTCCGCATTTTCACTGACGTCAACAACGCCATTGTTGACCCCAAGGATTTTTCACCTGACAGCTTTGTTTCACGCAAGGCAGACCAGTGCATCATCCCGCCAAACAGCTTCGTTCTGGCACATACCATTGAATATTTTCGTATTCCCCGCGATGTGCTGGTCGTCTGCCTTGGCAAATCAACTTATGCACGCTGCGGTATTATTGTGAATGTCACCCCTCTGGAACCAGAGTGGGAAGGTCAGGTCACGATCGAAATCAGCAATACAACCCCTCTGCCGGCACGTATCTACGCCAATGAAGGTATTTGCCAGTTTCTCTTCTTTAAAGGTGAGACACCCTGTGAAACCAGCTACGCTGACCGCACAGGCAAATATATGAAACAATCTGGTGTCACCACCCCGCGTATGTGAGTAAAACCGATGGACAGATTTATCATCCGGGGCGGCAGGCCTCTCCACGGCGACATCACAATTGGCGGGGCAAAAAATGCTGCGCTCAAGCTCCTGGTGGCCGGGCTGTTAACATCAGAACGTCTGATACTCAGCAACGTCCCGCGCATTGATGATATCGCAACAATGCGCGACCTGCTGACACAGCATGGCATGACAGTTGAAGCCGTCAATGATGATGACAGCACTCTGTGCATCAGTGGCACAATCACCAATACTGAAGCCCCGTATGACATCGTCTCTAAAATGCGGGCTTCTATTCTGGTTCTCGGCCCGCTGCTGGCACGCTGTGGTAAAGCGCGGGTTTCTCTGCCCGGCGGCTGTGCCATCGGCACCCGCCCGGTAGATATGCACCTCAGAGGGCTTGAGGCTCTCGGCGCAGAAATTACTCTTGAGAATGGCTATATTAACGCCAGCGCTCCCAACGGTCTGACCGGAGACCGTATCGCTTTGCCATTTGCCTCTGTCGGGGCCACAGAAAACCTGATGATGGCAGCCACCCTGGCAAAGGGACGCACCGAAATTCTCAATGCCGCACGCGAGCCTGAAATGGCTGACCTTGCGGCTTGCCTGAATGCCATGGGAGCACAGATTACCGGCGCGGGCACCGGCCACATTATTATTGACGGCGTTGAAGCTCTGCATGGTGCTGAACACCACATTATGGCTGACCGTATTGAATGCGGTACTTATGCCTGTGCTGCAGCCATTACAGGCGGCGACCTGCGGCTGATTGGCGGACAGGCCGAGCACCTGGGTGCAGTTATCCGCACCCTTGAAGAAGCCGGCGTAGAAGTCAGTGAAGAGGACAATGCTCTGCGGGTGCGTCGTACAGGCCCGCTTCGTGGCGTCGATATTATGACCGAGCCATACCCCGGTTTCCCCACCGATATGCAGGCCCAGTTTATGACACTACTTTCTGTGGCTGAGGGTGCTTCTATGCTCACAGAAACGATTTTTGAAAATCGCTTTATGCATGTGCCTGAACTGGTGCGCATGGGTGCTCGCATCAATGTTCATGGTTCATCAGCCATTATTCGTGGTGTAAAACTTCTCTCCGGGGCTCCGGTTATGGCAACAGATCTGCGGGCTTCTTTCTCGCTGATTCTTGCTGGTCTTGCCGCTCAGGGGGAAACAACTCTGAGCCGTGTGTACCATCTCGACCGGGGCTATGAGGCCGTTGAGCGTAAACTGGCAGCCTGTGGTGCTCAGATCGAACGCATAAGAGAATAGGTGTTTCTCAGCCTGACACAGCACGTCTTTACTGTGTCAGGCATATGACCTCCTGGCGACTACTCACATCTCTCAGGCCCCATAGAGACGGATGCATATTTTCTTCAAAACAGTCCTGTGTTGTTCCTGTTTACTTCTCAATGGCTGCCTGGGTCTGGGGGCCTACAGACTCGATAAAGACCAGAACAGCTACTCCCGGGCTCTGACTGAATCAAACAAACGCCAGACACTGCTCAATGTTGTCAGCCTGCGCTATGCTGACACTCCTGGTTTTCTTGACACAACACAGCTTATTTCCGGCTATCAGCTCCAGCGCTCTGCGTCGCTCAATGCCAACACAGACGTCGTGCCGTTTCGTCCCGGCGGTGCTCTGTCTGTGCAGGTGCAGGAAAGCCCGACTTTTACCTTCCAGCCCGTCACGGGTGATGCATACGCACAAAGCTTTCTGCGCCCGTTACCGCCCGCCAGCCTGTTACCGCTCGCTATGGGAGGGCTGCCCATTGATGTGCTGTTTCGACTATCCGTGCAATCAGTCAATATGATCAGTAACGCCGGTGCAATTGGCGGTGACGTCGGCCGTGGTTCACCAGAGTTTTTCGAGCTTATTCATGACCTTCGCCTACTTCAAGTCGCAGGACTTTTAGGTATTCAGCTTGAACAAACTCTTGATGCGAGCGGCAAGCCATCAGCCGCAAACCATGTCTTTCTGAGCATTTCCTCAACAAAAGACCCAATTCTCTCAGAAGTTGTTTTTGAAACCCGCCGTTTTTTCAGCATGCCGCAGAATGATGAACGTGTTGAAGTCGTTTATGGTGCAGGCAGCCCGCGCAAAGGACAAATCAGACTGCTGACACGCACCATGCTGAGTGTGCTGGGTCAGATTGCCTATCAGATTGAAGTGCCACCTGAAGACGTTACATCAGGCAAAACGCTGGCACGGGTCAGACTGGTCGGACGTGAAACCAAGCCCATTGTCAATGTGAATGTCAGCCGTGAACCACCCGCCACGTCATTCGCCACCGTTGATTATAAAAATCGTTATTACTGGATTTCTGATAATGATTTTGACAGCAAGCTGGCTTTTACCATGCTGCAAATTCTGCTTGAGCTTTCAAAAACCACGAAAAACCCTGGGGCAATCGTGACAATTCCGATTAATAACTAACGCTCAGGCAAAATCTGCAACACAGATCATTAAAAAATTATTCCCACCAGACAGACAGGCTGCGTACCCCCTGGGCACCACGAATAAGCACGCCCTGAATATCAGCCGTTGCTGACGGGCCACTCATCAGCACACCATAATGCGCGGTATGAAACTCCTGCCGCTCGGTATAAGCCGTGTGCATATTCGCTGTAATGTTCTGCTCTGAAAGAATGACAACAAGATGCTGAGCCAGATGTGCCGCAGAGTTCAGATGATTAAGCTGTGCCTCACTGAGAAAAACTGATCCCGTCTCTGCAATACCAAAAGGGGCACGCACAACCATCACGTCCGTCTCAGCGGCCTGCTGAGGTGAGGTTACATCTTCAATACGCAGCGTACCTTCATAATCAGGCACGGCTGAGCAAATGATTTGTGCATCAGGAAAACGACGTGCCACAGCTGCCGCCAGGGTTTCCTCTCCCTGCCGTTCAAGCACTGCTCCACCCATACCTGCAAGAGAAGTTTCAAAGCGCGCGCGGCTGCGATCCTGGTCACCAAGAATGGCAATGTCCGGTAAAAGATACACATCAGGATCAGGACGATTGCTGCGCAGCCTGGCCAGGATCATCTCGCGGGAGCTCATTATACTTTCTCCTTCTTCAGGCGATTTTCTTTATACCAGCTGTGAAAACTCTGTTTTGCAGCAGGAGGCAGCTCTCTGTTCTTACCCCAGGGGTTCATCCAGTTATACAAAGCAACACGTGGCAGATTACCCAGCGCTGCATTAGTGCTGTTAATGGCCGCACGATACAGCACAGGCTTGCCCATGATCCTGCCGGCCATGCGCATCAGCTCACGTTTCACAAACGGAATTTCATGGTGCTCTGCCAGCACTCTGCGCCATTTATAAAGCTGCTCATGAATATTAATTTTGACAGGGCAGACGTTGGTGCAGCTGCCGTTCATCGTCGAGGCAAATGGCAGCGTGCTGTATTTACGCTCGTTAAATGTCGGGTCGAGAATAGAACCAATAGGCCCGGAGTAAACAGCACCGTATGACAGCCCGCCTGAACGACGATAGACCGGACAGGTATTCATACAGGCACCACAGCGAATACATTTCAGAGATGTCCAGAAATCATCCATACCCAGACGCTGCGAACGCCCGTTATCGACAAGTATCACATGCATTTCGCCCCCCTTCTGCGGGCCACGAAAATGCGTTGTGTACTGAGTAATAGGCGAACCAAGTGCACTGCGTGATAACAGGCGCACAAAAACACCTAGGTCGGCCATACGCGGTATGATCCGCTCAATCCCGAGGGTTGCAATATGCAGGCCGGTAACAGTTGAACTCAGGTCCGCATTACCCTCGTTGGTACAGACAACAAAAGTACCTGTCTCTGCGACAAGAAAATTGCCACCCGTCATCCCCGCATCAGCTGAGAGAATAACCGGCCGGGCGGCCTCACGCTGGGCCTCTGCCAGAGCATGCGGATCACGCTCGTTCGGGTCAGTCTGATAATTTTCCGCAAAAACCTTTGCAACATCGGGAATCAGCTTATGCACAGCCGGCACAACAACATGGCTTGGCATCTGATTATCAAGCTGCTGAATACGTTCGCCAAGGTCTGTCTCGGTCACGGTGATGCCCCGTGGCTCAAGATAACCGCGCATATCGCATTCTTCCGTCACCATGGACTTACTCTTGATCAGAGATTTCGCTCTGTGTTTTTCAAGAATTTCGCCGGCAATACGGTTATGCTCTCCGGCATCTGCAGCCCAGTGTACATGAATACCGTTTTTTTTCGCATTCGCCTCAAACTGCTCAAGATATTCAGGCAAATGCGCCAGAGTATGCTCTTTGATCTCTGAGGCGCGGGCACGCAGCTCCTGCCATTCAGGCAGAATATGCATCTGCTGATCGCGCTTCTGGCGCATATCCCACAATCTTTCATCATGGAACTTCAGATGCGGCTCATCCTGCAAAAAAACTTCAGCGGCTTTTGCGTGATTAACTGGCTTAACCTTCATGAACGTGCTCCGTTCAGAATCTCAGCGATATGAATAAAACGAACAGGCACACCCGCACGTTTTGCACATCCTTCCTGATGCATCATGCACGAGGTATCAGCCGATACGATATACTCTGCCCCGGCGTTATAATGGTCTGTTACCTTATCAAGGCCCATACGCGCTGATACGGCTTCTTCCGTCACAGAGAAGGTACCACCGAAACCACAGCATTCATCAGGCCTTGAAGGCTTAGCAAACGAAATACCCTTAACTTTCTGAAGCAGATCCATCGGCTTTGAAAAGAAAGGTTCACCCAGTTCTGACATACTCGCTGTGCGCAGAGACCGCAGCGTGCCACAACTGTTATGCAACCCGACCCTGTGCGGAAATTCAGCCCATGGAAATGCATCGACCTTCAGCACATCGTGCAAAAATTCAACAAGTTCATAGGTGTTCTGACGCACATGCGTTACGGCTTCACTTTGCGGGATCGCATCAAAATTATCACGTACATGATGCGCACAGCTGCCCGACGGCATAACGATAGCATCATATTGTGCAAAGTTCTTTACAAACAGGTCTTCAGCCCCGGCAGCATCAGAATTGCACCCTGAGTTCGCCATAGGCTGACCGCAGCAGGTCTGATTCAACGGGTAGTCAACGTCCTGTCCGAGTTTTTCAAGCAGCTCAAGCGTCGCAATACCCGCGCCTGGGTAAAACGCATCGATATAACACGGAATGAACAAACCAATTTTCATCAAAACCTCTCCGTTACGCAAACAGAACACGCAAAAGCATGGTGTAAATCTGCCTCACGTGACATATACTACACCCTATAGATAAAACAAAATACATACATAAAAAATATATCAAAGCCAGAATATAAGGCTGCAAATACCTGATACCATATCCTGCATCCGCTTTTTAAAAATGCCCTCAGCACATTTTTATGATAGGGAGAACCCCGGCAGATACCAGCATGACCAGTAACAGGATAAACTGTTAATAATTATGGATATAAGGCAATTACGATATTTCACAGCCGTTGCAAAACAGGGCAGCATTACACGGGCAGCAAAGCAGCTTGGCATTGAACAGCCGCCATTAAGTCAGCAAATTCGTCAGCTTGAAAATGAACTCGACGTTCAGCTTTTTGAGCGGCAGACACGCGGTGTTGCTCTCACCCCCACCGGCAAAGCCCTCCTGCCCCGCGCTCAGGCCATCCTCGAATTACAACAGCAATTTCTGATTACTGCCAGAGGCATGGCACGGGGTGAAGCCGGGCACATCCGGCTTGGACTGGCAGGAGCTGTACCTCTTCTCCCTATTATCCCCTCTGCCATCCGGGCATTTCGCGATGCCGCTCCTGATGTCACCTTATCAATGGAAGAAAGTAACACACCGGCTTTGTGTGCAGCCCTCCATGCCTCCGCCATTGACGTTGCCATCATTCGTCCGTCAGCGCCTGATCTGTCACGCCTTACCGTTTCGCATCTGCTTGATGAGCCAACCGTCATTGCCCTGCCACACGGACATCCACTTTCGCACCACACAACACTCAGCCTGGATATGCTGGCGCACGACCCGCTCATCCTCTTTCCGCGCGAGCTTGGTCCTGGATTTCACGATGCCATTCTCTCAGCTTATCAGCGGGCGGGGGTTACGCCTAAGCTGGGGCAGCAGGCTCCGCAGATTGCTGGTATCGTGCCACTGGTCGCTGCAGGATTTGGTGTGTCAGTTGTACCGGACTCTCTCAGGCAAATTCACGCAGGGGGCGTAACGTTTCACACGATAAGTGAACCAGCCCCGTATGCGACCCTTGCGATTGCAGTAAGAGAGGGTGAAAATATACCGGTCATTACCAGCTTTACTGACACCCTGCGCGAACACTTTAAAAAGTGGGAAAACACGGCTGTTCAGCAATAAACCTCTGTCAGGGGCGCCCGGAACGATGATACGGGTGCCCTGAGGCAATCATCTGTGCACGATAAATCTGTTCGACCAGCATAATCCGCACCAGCATATGCGGCCAGGTAAGCGTTCCAAAAGACAACGCGGCATCAGCTCTTGCCATAACTGAAGCATCAAGCCCCTCGGCTCCGCCAATTACAAAACAAAGCGGGCGACCCAGAGCTGACCAGTCTGCCATGGCTTCTGATAAAGCAGGACTACTAAAATTGCGACCAGATTCATCCAGCACAATAACAAACGCCTGAGGCGGACAGGCCGACAAAATTGCCTGCGCCTCCCGCCGCTTTATTTCATCAGCGCTGCCGCGACCATCTGCGAGTTCAGCGATATCAAGCCCCGGACGAAGCCGCTTCAGATACCGCTCAACAAGGGCCCGCTCGTTTTTGTCTTTCATACGACCAACAGCAACGAGCTTCATAACGACAGCATGACCTCCTGAAACGTCAGATGATCAGAGCAGGTTTCAGGCACCTGCGACAGGCTGCGCGGCTTCATCGTCAAACTCTGCGCCCCACATCTTCTCAAGACCATACAGCTCACGCGATTCAGGCTTAAACAGATGAACGATAATATCACCTGTATCAAGCAGGACCCAGTCAGAGCCATTAGCTCCTTCAACGATCATACGTTTCAGGCCAATTTCTTTGAGTTTACGCTCAATATGCTGTGCCATAGCCGCAATCTGACGGTCAGCCAGACCGGTTGCAACGACCATTTTATCAGCAAATGACGCACGACCTGTCAGGTCAATCGTCACAATATTCTCAGCCTTGTCATCATCAAGACTGGCCAGAATAACAGCAAGAGACTGCTCAAGCAGACCTGAGCTGACACGCTGGCTTTTTACTTTACCTGCCGGGCCGGCTGCTGCCGCTTTTTTTCTGCCTGTGCCCGCAGCCGCTCTGGTGCTGGTTTTTTTTGCAGGTGTAACAGGGGGATGCTCGCCCTTTGGCGCATCAGAGGGTGGCTGAGTGGTTATGACCGTTCTCCTGAAAATAACTTACCGAGAGGCTGTGGTGTGGCCTGCGCCACCCTGAAATGCCCTCTCTGTCGAATAGATGTTGACGATATCTCATCCTGCGGGCCTGACATAAACACCCATACAGGGGGTTTTTGCTCAGGCAGCAAAGAAGCACATCGTGAAGGTATACGCCACCGGGCCATATAACGGCCAGCAGCACTGTGTAAAGCCGCATAATTGTGCCCGGGCCTTGGCATAACTGCCACAGGTATGGCCTTAACCAGCTGATGCCACCCTTTCCAGCGTGACAGGGTAACAAGGCCATCGGCCCCGGTCAGCCATACAAAATGCGCGAAAGGAAAGCGCCTGTGCAGCTTACGCACTGTATCAACCGTATAGCGGGTGCCCAGACGAGGCTCGATATCTGTCACAACCAGACGGGGATCGTCAACCAGATGACGAACCGACTCCATACGCTGCTCAAATGCAGCCATATCGCGCCCGGCTTTAAGCGGGTTACCTGGTGAGACCATCAGCCACACCTGGTCAAGAGCCAGACTGCGCAAAGCGATATGTGCAAGGGCCAGGTGCCCTCTGTGCGCCGGATTAAAGGACCCACCGAGAAGACCAATCCGCATACGGCGTTTATCACCGTATGTCGGTATAGCCTGACCAGAGCACACAGCTGTCAGGACCTGACCTGCCCCGTACCGATAACTTCATAGCGAAAGGTTGTCAGCTGCTCGACACCAACAGGCCCACGCGCATGAAAACGCCCGGTTGCAATGCCAATTTCTGCGCCAAAACCAAACTCGCCGCCGTCACAGAACTGGGTTGAGGCATTCCACATCACAACAGCACTGTCTGTGCCGTTCATAAAGCGCGTTGCCGCCGCTTCATCTGCTGTAATGATCGCCTCAGTATGGGAAGAACTATGCTGCCTGATGTGCTCCAGTGCTTCATCAACACCGTCAACAACAGCAATATTCAGAATTGCATCAAGCCATTCTGTATCAAAATCCTGCTCTGTCGCAGCAGGCAAAGAAGGTACAATCTTTCTCGCAGCATTATCGGCTTTAAACGTGCAGCCCAGCTCCTGAAGGTCTGAAACGATCAGAGGGAGAATGGCCGGAGCAATAGCAGCATCAACCAGCAGTGTCTCTGTCGCACCGCAGATACCAACACGACGCATTTTGGCATTCGCAACAATACGACGTGCCATATTATGATCTGCTGCGGCATGGATATAAGTGTGACACAGCCCCTCGGCGTGTGCGAGCACAGGCACCCGTGCCTCACGCTGAACACGCTCAACCAGAGAGCGGCCACCACGCGGAATAAGCAGGTCAATCAGACCGGCGGCACTCAGCATTTCAGCCACGTGCTTACGGTCAGAATCAGGTGCAATCAAAACAGCATCTTCAGGCAGCCCGGCAGCCCGCAGCCCGGCCTGCATCGCTTTATGAATAGCCCGTGCGGTGTGGATACTTTCTGAGCCACCGCGCAGAAGCACAGCATTACCCGATTTAATACAGAGACCCGCAGCATCAGCCCCCACATTAGGGCGGCTTTCATAAATCACACCAATGACACCAACCGGAGTCGCAACACGGCGAATACGCAGACCGTTTGGGCGGGTCCATTCCTCAAGTACACGCCCGACCGGATCCTGAAGGTCGGCCATATCCTCAAGGCCGCGCGCCATAGCCTCAACACGTTCAGGTGTCAGCCGCAGGCGATCAAGAAACGCCTCACTCGTGGCGGAGGAGAGTGAAAGATCCTGAGTATTTGCCTCAAGAATAGCCTGCGAAGACTCGCGCAGGGCTGCAGCCGCGGCCCATAGCGCCTTATCACGCGTCGAAGCCGGGCAGACTGCCAGCTCCACCGTAGCCCGACGGGCCCGACGCGCAAGGTCAGTCATCCCTTCGGTTTCAGTCAGCTGCCCGGTCTCAGCTCGTTCTTCACCCGCCGTCATAATGGCGCTTTCCATCTCCATCTTTCACTCGGTTGCAGTCAGTCGGATAGTATAAAAGTCTGACTATACGTTAAAGCGGAACAGCAGAACATCTCCATCCTGCACAACATAGTCCCGCCCTTCAATACGCAGACGCCCGGCTTCTTTTGCCCCGGCCTCTCCGTTGCACTGCACATAATCATTATACGAGATTGTTTCGCAGGCAATAAAGCCGCGTTCAAAATCATTGTGAATAACTGCGGCAGCCTGTGGTGCTTTAGTTCCGGCAGTAATAGTCCAGGCACGCGCTTCTTTAGGACCGACTGTAAAGTATGTACGCAGCCCCAGCAAAGCGTAACCCGCTGCAATAACACGGTCGAGGCCGCTATCCTTCAGACCAAGACCATCGAGAAATTCACGACGCTCATCATCTGCCAGCTGGCTCACTTCAGCCTCAATTGCAGCAGAAACGATCACCGCTGCCGCACCTTCAGAGGCAGCCTTTGCCAGCACTTTTTCAGAAAACTCATTGCCGGTTGAAGCGGAATCTTCCTCAACATTACAAACATACAAAACCGGCTTGCTGGTCATCAGATTAAGGCGTTTTACAGCCTCTTCCTGCCCTTCCGGAATAGCCGTTCTGGCTGGTCGTCCCTCTTTCAGGGCTTCAATCAGAGGTTCAGCCAGGGCGATCTGTGCCAGTGCTTCCGCATCACGATTTTTTGCGCGTTTCTGCAAACCTGGCAGGCGTTTTTCAAGCGACTCCAGGTCAGCGAGCATCAGCTCTGTTTCAATAATTTCAGCATCACGCAGAGGGTCTACACTGCCCTCAACATGCGTAATATCTTCATCCTCAAAGCAACGCAGAACGTGAATAATTGCGTCAACCTCACGAATATTAGCGAGGAACTGATTCCCCAGGCCTTCTCCCCGTGACGCACCACGTACCAGCCCGGCAATATCAACAAACTCAAGGCTTGTCGGAACAGTCTTTTGCGATTTACCAATTTTGACCAGAGCATCAAGGCGTGGGTCAGGCACAGCCACACGGCCCGTATTAGGCTCAATGGTACAGAAAGGATAATTAGCAGCCTGTGCGGCAGCTGTCGCGGTCAGGGCATTAAAAAGAGTAGATTTTCCAACATTTGGCAAACCCACAATACCACAGTTAAATCCCATCAGCCCCGGTTCCCTTCTGGCAATGCAATCTCAGTTGTAAACTTATCCAGCTTTCCGTCAGCCAGAAGCGGTGCCGCATCGGCAACTCTCTCCAGAAGCGAGTCGAGCCATTCCTGACGCTCAGCCTCTGAAAAATTTCCTAAAACCCACGAATTCACCCGCTCTCTCGCACCAGGGTGACCTATGCCCAGCCTGACACGCCAGTAGTCGGGGGTACCAATCATTTTATCAATCGAGCGCAGTCCATTATGACCGGCAGCACCACCACCGCGCTTTACCCTTACCTTACCTGGCACCAGGTCAAGCTCATCATGAAACGCTGTAAGATTCTCAGGAGAAATCTTATAGAAAGCCATTGCTTCCTGAACACTTTCGCCTGAAAGGTTCATATAGGTCATAGGGCGGAGAAGCATAACCTTATGCGCACCTATGCGGCCTTCGGCTGTTTCCCCTTTAAAGCGGCTGCGCCACGGTGCAAAACCATAACGGCGGGCAATTGCCCCGACAGCCATAAAACCAATATTATGCCGTTGCCGGCACATCGACGGCTCAGGATTACCAAGCCCGGCCCAGAGCAACATAACTGGTCCTGTATTCTCGTGATAAAACGGAAAGAGGTGCACCAGAAAAGGTGCACCCCCAAAACGCGCTCAGATCAGGCTTCGCCTGCTTCAGCAGCACCTTCACCTTCTTCGCCTGCAGATTCAACTGTCGGAGCAGCGATCGTTGCAATAACGAAGTTAGGGATCTGAAGAACAGGTGTAACGTGCTGTGTGCCTTCGAGGTCTTCCCAGCGAACGTTATCGTTGATGTCGAGTTTTGACAGATCAACAGTAAAGAACTCAGGAATGTGCTCTGCGTCAGCTTCAACTTCAACCGTGTGACGCACAAGGTTCAGAACACCACCGCGCTTAATGCCAGGAGCATCGTCTTCGCCGGTCACGTGAACAGAAACTTCAACTGTAACGCGCTGACCAGCTGACAGACGCAGGAAGTCAACATGCTCAGGAGTATCTTTAACCGGATGGAACTGAATGTCACGAATCAGCGCGCGCTCAGAACCACCATCTGCAATTTTAATCTGGTATACGCGTGAACGCCAGCCAGAGGTCTGAATGCCTTTGATGATAATGCGCGGGTCAAGAGCGATCAGAGCCGGCTCTTTTTTTCCACCATAGATAACTGCGGGTACCAGACCAGCACGCCTCGTTGCACGCGCTGCCCCCTTACCAGCCTTCGCACGCTTCGAAGCTTCAATCGATACAAATTTAGACACGATAAACTCTCCTAAAAAACAATAACGCGGCAGACCTCCAGGGGTGTCTGCACAGCGTGTGCGGCTCTACCATAAAAAAACACTCAGAAGCAATGCCGGAGAACGACTCTGCTTAGCAGGCTGACAGCACACATAAAAACCGGCTATACGGCTGAACACAAAGATTCACGCCCCGGCATAATAAAGAAAGCCGGGCCAGAAACGCAGGACGAGAGAATGCACCCTTACCGTACCCATAGCTGCTCAGCACTTCGTGCGGGCGATGCCGGCTCCACAGTTCGCCTGTCTGGCTGGGTCCATAGCAAACGGGACCACGGCGGACTATTGTTTATCGACCTGCGCGATGAAACAGGCATTACTCAGATTGTTATTCCTGCAGGATCACCCGTCCTCGAACAGGCTGAGAGCATTCGCGCTGAAAGCGTTGTGACTGTTACTGGTGAAGTTGTTGAACGCGAAGCCGGCACACGCAATGCTGAACTGGCGACAGGTGATATTGAACTGCGCGCCCGCGAATTTACTGTGCAGTCAGCCGCGGCTGTATTGCCTTTTCAGGTTGCCGGCCACGAAAACTACCCTGAAGACCTGCGCCTGCGCTACCGCTACATCGACCTGCGCAGAGACAGTGTGCACCGTAACATGCTGCTGCGTGCCCGTGTTATTCAGAGCATGCGCAAACGTATGACCAGCCTTGGGTTTGTTGAGCTGCAAACGCCCATCCTCACCGCCTCCTCACCTGAAGGCGCACGTGACTTTCTGGTGCCAGCCCGTATGCACCCTGGCAAGTTCTACGCACTGCCACAGGCCCCTCAGCAGTTTAAGCAGCTCGCTATGGTAGCAGGCTTTGACCGCTATTTTCAGATTGCACCCTGTTTCCGCGATGAAGCCTCACGCGCAGACCGCTCACCGGGTGAGTTCTACCAGCTCGACTTTGAAATGGCCTTTGCCACGCAGGATGAAATTTTTGCTGTGGTTGAAGATGTTATGTCTGGTCTTTTTTCAGAGTTCAGCAATGGCCGCACCGTCAGTCAGGCACCATTTGAACGTATTCCATACGCCCGTGCCATGAAAGTTTATGGCTCTGACAAACCTGACCTGCGCAACCCGCTGCTGATATCAGATGTAACGGAAGCCTTTGCTGAATCAGGCTTTGGTCTGTTTGCCCGAATCGCTGCGGATAAAGGCGAAATTCGTGCCATTCCGGCACCAGGTGCGGGCGATAAACCCCGTGGCTTCTTTGATAAACTCAATAACTGGGCCCGCGAAAACGGTGCTGGTGGCCTGGGCTACATCACCTTTACTGAAGAGGGCGGCAAAGGCCCGATTGCGAAAAACCTTGAAGCTGACCGTGTTGAAGCGATCCGCACACAGCTGGGGCTGAAAAGTGGTGATGCTGTTTTCTTTGCTGCAGGTAAAGGAGACGATGTCGCGAAATTCTCTGGCCTGGTGCGCACCCGCATTGCTGAAGAACTCGACCTGATTGAGAAAAATGCCTTCCGCTTCTGCTGGATCACCGACTTCCCGATGTATGAACTCAACGAAGAGACCGGACGTATCGACTTCTCACACAACCCGTTCTCTATGCCACAAGGCGGCCTTGAGGCCCTGAACACACAGGACCCGCTGACCATCAACGCCTACCAGTATGACATTGTGTGTAACGGTATTGAACTCTCTTCAGGTGCGGTGCGTAACCATCTGCCGGAAGTGATGATCCGCGCTTTTGAAATCGCCGGCTATCCTGAAAGCGAAGTTGAAGCCCGCTTTGGCGGTATGCTCAATGCGTTCCGTTATGGTGCACCACCACATGGTGGCTCAGCCCCTGGTGTAGACCGTATTGTCATGATGCTGGCAGATGAGCCTAACATTCGTGAGGTCATCCTCTTCCCGCTCAACCAGCAGGGCGAAGACCTGATGATGAATGCCCCGGCCCCGACAACGCCTGAACGCCTGAAAGAACTGTCACTGACAATTAACCCGCCTAAACCCAAAGTTAAAACAGACAGCGACAAGGCCTGAACACTCTGAACATTATGATGCGGGGTGGTTGCATGATGACCCCGCATCGTTTTTTATAACGTATGTTTTTTTCCGTCCGGTGCCTTACCCGCACACTTCTCGTTTCTCTGATTTTTTCTCCTGCTACACTGGCTGATACACCGGCACAGAATACTATGTCGTGGCTCTCCGGCCAGGATGCCCACTATAAGCTGACTCTCGTGACATCAACCGGGCACAGCACACGCTCTGCCAGTGGCACGATGCACTACGAGCTTAAAGAAACACCCGCGAACTGGCTAACCCACCAGCACATTGATGTTGAACGTACCTCGGCAACGGGAAAAACCGAACATCTTGTCTCGGATTACACCGCGACAGAAAGTAAAGATGGCCACAGCTTTATTTTTCAGACACGCCAGCAGGCAGACAATGCTATTATTCGTACGATCTCAGGCAAGGCAACACGCACCGGCACAGACGGATATATCGAATATGCTCAGCCTCTGAAAAAAACTCTTCCCTTATCAGCAGATGTGCTGTTCCCGGTTCATCATACAGCAGCCATCCTGTCAGCTGCCTCAGATGGGAAAAACAGTCTTGCACTCAGGCTTTTTGACGGAACAGATGAGGACGGTTCGCTCTATACTTTTGCAACTCTCACTGGCTGGCAAAAACCTGCTGCCGCACCAGCTTTCCCTGCACTGATAAGCCTGCCTGAAACGAGGGTGACGCTTGCTTATTTCGCTCATGACACCACAGAAATGATGCCAGACTACACGCTTGAGCAAAGTTATTTTAAAAATGGTGTATCTGACACGATAACGCTCGATTTTGGCGATTTCAGCATGACAGGGACATTACAGTCCCTGTCTCTGCCAGTCATAAAAGACCAGAAATTATAAGCCGGTTATTGCCCGCTTTCAGAACGCAGCACAGCAATAAGAGCCTGCAACTGATCAGGGTGTGCTTTTAGCAAGGCAACATTCTGCGCATCAGGCTGCGGGATACCACTATGCCCCTGCACATTCATCAGGCTGCCAGTTAGGCCCACACAGGTCAGGCTCATAACAAAGTCACGCGCTGTAAAACCATTCGCCTTAAGAATGGGCTCAAGCTTATCTGTTTTCGAGACCATATCAATCTGCTGTGCAAGAGACATGCCTGCACGCCCGGGTGGCTGAATACCAGCGGCATGAATGGCCTGAAGCGTGCTTGTCAGCCGCGGCAGAACATCAGGTGACAGCTTATAATTCAGCGCTGAAGTCATTTCCTGGCGCATAGCGAGAACCTGCTGCGCTGACAAAGCAGGCGCTGCACCATTTCCTCCGGCGGCTGTTGTCTGGGCAAAAGCTGATAAACCTGAGCAGGACACAGCCAGAGCAGCAACGGCCAGCATCTTCACCGGATGAAAGAGAGTTTTTTTCTGGTTAAACATTGCGCTACCTTTCCGCTATTAAGAAATAACCCATTCGCCCTTGCGCATTAGCTTTACGCGCTGCCCGTCAGACGTCAGGCCGTCGACATCAGTTTCGCCGGAGCCGATCATCCAGTCGATATGAAGGATGCTGTTATTGGCTCCACGCGCCGCAAGAGCCGTATCATCAAGCCCTTCAGCATCACGCATACATTTAGAATACGCCTGCCCAAGGGCAATGTGACTGGCTGCATTTTCGTCAAACAATGTATTCTTAAATAAGATACCACTTTGAGAAATAGGGGAGGAATGAGGAACCAGAGCGACCTCCCCCAGCCTGCGGGCACCTTCATCTGTATCGAGAATACGGGCCAGCACATCCTGCCCTTTAACAGCATGCATTTCAGTAATTTTGCCGCCTTCAAAGCGAACAGAAATGCCATCAATCAGCGAACCCTGATGAAAAAGCGGTTTACTGCTGACAACGTGCCCTTCAACTTTAAGGCGGTGAGGCGTTGTAAACACCTCCTCTGTCGGAAGGTTGGGATTGCAGATCACACCATTACCGGCTTTTTCTGCTCCACCAGCCCAGTGGTGTCCATCTGCCAGACCAACGGTCAGGTCAGTACCTGGCCCGGTAAAATGCAAAGCCTCATAACGCGCATCGTTCAGGAAAGCTGCCCGTTTATGCAACTGTGTATTATGAGCCGCCCACTCTGCTACCGGATCCTCTCCTGTAATACGCGAGGCCTTAAAAATAGCCTGCCATAACTCACTGACAGCCTCATCATCCTGCAGAAACGGAAAAACCTGACGTGCCCAGGCGACTGTAGAGGCGGCAACAATTGTCCAGTTCACATCAAAACTGGTTATAATTTTCATTGCAGGCCGGTTCACCACAGAAGCAGCACGGGCTGCACGGGAAATACGGGAAGGGTCCTGGTCAGCGAGCAAAACGGGATCAGAGCCTGTGATAGCCAGGCGGGCCGCACCTTCACGAAAGCCCTCTGTCATACCATGCGCCAGCCAGCCCGCAGCTGTATCGAACGTCTCGTCATGCCCATAGCGATAGCGCGCCAGGGTTGCTTCATCATCTGAATAAAATGTGGTGACCAGAGATGAACCTGCTTTGTAAGCATGCTCGGTAATGCGACGCACCAGAGGGGCACTCTCAAGCGGCGCGGTGATGATCAGCTGCTGCCCTGGTTTAATATTTAGCCCGGTACGAACGGCAACCTCGCCAAGCCGATCAAGCATGGCAGCAAACCTGTTATCCCCGGCACGGCCATCCTGAAGAAAATTTTTCTTATCTGATATGCTGGTCATCCGGTTCCCCTCATATGGAAGAGATACTCTCTCTTGTTTTTGCGACATCTTCATGGCACCAAAATTAACGAAAAAAATCTTTATTATAAAAGATTAACATAACGCAACCTGTGACCCGGCTACAGCTGGTCAGGCAACTGAAACGGCAACAGATCACCTGATAAATATAAAGGATGGCAGGGTCGCCCGTTCTGACCAACCTTCAGTGCATAAACCGGTATATTATGAGACTGGAAAAGACGCACGACATCAGGCCCGCGCGCCAGTAACGCCTTAATTCTGGGAGAGCCATAAGCCGCTATCACTTTATCTGCCTCAGACGCCATGCTGAGCAATTCAGTATCATTCCGGGGGCCTACAGGGTCTGACACTTCAGCCAGGCGCATCTGATCTGTACAGCGGTAAGCAAAACTATTCCCGATAAGGACGGAACCGTACCCCCATGCCCGGGCATAACGCTGGCATTTTGCAACAGTTCTGTCATCGCCATATTCAGTCGCAACAGACGGGTTCATCATCATCCACATAACCGACGGCAAAGTTTCATCCCATACACGCCGGAGTGTATAACGATAACAGTTATCCGCGCCTCCATACGTAGCCGTGCTAACACAATCACCCGGCAGACCAAGAGGTCGGGAAGCCCCGACATAATGCCCGTCAAAAAGATCTGTCATTATATCCCTTACATGCCACACAAACCTATAAATACTTTATAAAATATAATTTTTTATTTTATTTCAATATGTTATTTTTAAAATTACATATAATGTTAATTATTTAATATAAAATTCTTTATTTTTTTGTATTTTTATATAAATTTCTTAACTTTACTTATAATAAAATTACTGATGATAATTATGTTGAATTTTATCAGAATGTTACGTCAATTTACTGGGGATTTACTGCATAAAACCTTAATTATATCAAAAACTGACTATACCCTGCTGTGGAATCTCTATCAAAAAAAAATATCACACCAGAGCTTCTTCTTTATTGTGAATACACTCAAAAAATTGCTCCGAGTGATGCACGCATTACAATGATAATTGGCTGTCTGCGCCTGTTACAAAACAAGGCATCAGCATCAGAGGCCTTTGGTTTTTTAGCCCAGAAATATCCCTCCAGTCTCTGCCATTTTTTACTTATTGCAAGCCATACATTTTTTTCACACTGGGCTCTCGCACACGATGCATGTAAAAATTTTCTTAGCCAGTTTACGCCTCCTTCACACCCAATTTTTGAAAAAACTCTTTCTTTAATCATTAAGAATATACCAGATATTTTTTTTACGGCATTTTCACTCACAGGGAAAATAACTCTTTACTGCCACGATTATTCACAATTAAAGGGCCTGACTGTTACCCTTGATCAGTATAAATTCGTACTACAACCAGCCAGAAATAAAATAATTATACGCCTCCCCTCTGACTGGAAGAGCGCAAAAATTCTTACAGTTTCAGCAAAAAATAAAAAAAATATTCGCTATACTTTCAACATTCCCACATTTCTTCATGTAAGAGGCTTCGCAGAAATCTCTGGTTGCCATATCACTGGCTGGGTATGCTGCGACACTGATCCTGAACGCGATATCAGCCTTCTGATATCATCTATGCAGGATAAACAAGATTTTCTTCTGAAAAGAATAAAAATTTCGCAAAAAAAATACTCTGATGTTGGTTTTCTCAAAGAAGATTCTGAAAAGCATTATTTCTCTTTTTTTCTTCCTTCCTTAAGAAAAAACGCGGGTCTTTTATTTGTAAAAACTGACAATGGTAAAAATCTGTATGGTAGTCCTGTCTCTCTCTCATTATTTCAAAACATGGCATATCGTTATGCGTTAGAAACAGAAAGAAATTTCCCGGCTATATTCCTGACCGCCCCTGACAACACCAGGAAAACATTACCAGCCGACCTAAAACCCGCCTGCATTATCGTCCCTGTTTATAATGGCTTTACCGTCACACAAACCTGCCTGCGGCAACTCAAAAAATTTAAACCGGCTTCGGTCCGCCTGATTCTGGTCAATGACGCCTCTACAGATAGACGCATTCATTCACTTCTATTTTTATATCAAAAACTTATACCTGATACCGTTATTATTCAGCATCAGAGAAATCAGGGCTTTCCTGCCACTGCCAATACCGGCCTCAAAGCCCGTTATAAAAATGAGGATGTTCTTTTACTCAATAGCGATACTATTGTTTCAGAAAGATTTTTTCAAAAACTTCAGTTGACAGCCTATATAACTTCAGACATCGGCACGGTAACACCTTTATCCAACAGTGCAACAATATTCAGTTATCCCGAAATCAATATTAGTACACCCGTTCCCACTGTAAAAAAATGCGCCGAACTTGATCAGCTGGCTGAAAAAATCTGGCAAAGCGAGGTGCCGGAAGTACCAACCGCACATGGCTTTTGTATGTATATAAAAGCAGAGTGCCTGCAGGAAACAGGGCTTTTCAGATATGATGCCTTTGCACAGGGATATGGAGAAGAAAACGATTTTTCACGGCGCGCCGCTGCTTTAGGCTGGCGCCACGTTGCCTGTCCTGGTGTTTATGTCGGACATGCAGAAGGACAGTCTTTCAGCTCCGTGAAAAAAGATCTGATAAGGCATAATTTAAAAATTCTTAACGCCATGCATCCTGGCTACGATGAACTTGTACAGTCATGGCTGCGGTGCGACCCGCTTCTCCCTTTTCGTCGTATGATGGACATCGCTCTTTTTTCAAAAAATAGTCTGTTTTCACAATCAGTTTTACTTGTCACACATGACCGTGCAGGTGGTTTATCAAAACATATTGGCGAACGTGCAAAACACTACCTGATTCACAATATCCATCCCTTTTCACTCAAACCCATTACCTCTGAATCCGGTGTCCCTTTATGGAAGCTGGAAGACATTCCCAACAATGATTATCGCAATCTGATTTTACCACGCAGTGCCAAAGCACTAAATGCACTTCTGAGAAAAATTAAATGTTCAAAAATTGAAATTCACAGCTACATTGGTCACGGCATTAAAAAAATTTACGAACTTACTAGCCTTGATATTCCCTATGACGTTTTTATTCATGATTACTCATGGTTCTGCCCACGCATTACATTAACAACACCGTCTGCACATTATTGCGGAGAGCCCGGGCTGACCTGCTGTCAGGCGTGCTTTAATTCCAGCTCACAGGGCGACACAACCGGTGACACCACCAGAATAAAAATATTAAAACAATACACTCATAAAATTTTAAAAAATGCACAAAAAAATTATGCTCCTTCAAAAGATGCAGGAGAGCGCATCTGCCGGCAGCTGAATATCAAACCGAGCATACGCCCCTGGGAAAAAATATCCGGAAATGAAACACTGACTTTCACTCCCCGGACAAAAGGAAAAAACCGCCATGTCGGTATAATGGGGGCTATCGGGCCTGAAAAAGGCTACTATCAGCTCCTCCATCTGGCACAACTGGCAGCCACCATTAATGCCCCTGTGCATTTTATTCTTGTGGGTTACAGCTGTAATGACCAGGAGCTTCTGGCAACAGGGAAAGTAACCATCACAGGCCCCTACCAGGAATATGAAATTACAGAGCTGACAAACAAGCACTGCATCGACTGGTTTTTTCTGCCTTCAGTCTGGCCTGAAACATGGTCATATGTTCTCACACAGATATGGACAGCAATGCGCCCTGTCATAGCATATGATATCGAGGCACAGGCTGAACGTATCAGAAAAACACATAATGGCACCGTAGTACCCTTACATACCCGGCCACTTCAGCTGCTCATAATTTTGCACAACCCTTCTCTGTGGGCGACACAACAACCATTACCCTCTCCGGGAGAAAATACTCTTCCACCCCTGAGATCGTAGCCCCCCCACCAGACTCGCTTTTTCTCAGAGCTGCCCATTGTCTGTCATATTTTTTGTAATGTTATGACGAGGTCTGGTTCACAAAGCATCCAGGCGGCACGGGATAACATCACCCCGTTACTGACACTCATCTGACAAAGGTGCTGCCAGCTCATCAAGTTCAGCCATAGCAGATTCTGCACTTATAACCGGCACATCAGAGGCCATAACACCTGCACCAGCATGCTCAGGCACTGAACCTGCCAGGTGTCGTGTCACACGAAATGCCGTCACAACAGCGAGTGTACCAAAAATAATCACCCCGACAGCCTGACCAAGCTGCACTCCACCAGGACCATAATGCTGCCCGGCCCAGACGAAAGGCACTGTACCCAAAGTTGCCCGCCCCCAGTTAAAGGCCGTCGAATACAGCGGGTGTCCCAGATTGTTAAAGGCCGCATTCGCCACAAACAGCATACCAACAAACAAATAACTACCAATGGTCAGCGAACAGAACAGGTGAATAAGCATGGCCCCATCACCCTGGGCGTTAAAAATAACGACAACATAATGTTGCAGACTGGCCAGAATAACCCACGTCACGCCAATACTCACCAGAACAAGCTTCAGAGCTGCTGTCAGTGTCTCTCTGACACGGTGATAAAGGCCGGCTCCCATATTTTGCGCCATGATAGGTCCCACTGACCCTGTCAGCGCAAATACGAGAGAAAATAATACAGGGGTTGTACGCTCAATAGAGGCCTGACCACCAACAGCATCCAGACCAAAGCGCGCCATCGCCTGAGTCACGTAAACACCGCCAACAGGTGTAGCCAGATTTGTAAGAATGGCAGGCATAGCCACTGAGGCAACGCGCCTGGTATCAGCCAGAATACGGGACGGAACGGGCCAGCACAGCATATCATGCCGTAATGCGCCTTTAAGGCCCAGAGCAGCCACAGCCAGCCTTGAAAGGATCGTACTGATGGCGGCACCGGTCAGCCCCTCATGCAGCCCAAAAATCATAATCGGATCAAGGATTGCCGATATCACCGCCCCGACGAGCGTAATATGCATGGACCCTTTGGCATCACCTACCACTCTCATGAGGGAAGAACAGCCCATCCCCATACAGATCAGCGGCAGAAATGGACTGACAACACACAGATAATGCGTCGCCTGACGTAGAGCCTCATCTTTCGCCCCAAGCAGGCACAAAAGAGGATGTGCAGCAAAAGCGGTTAAAACACCGAGTAAAGCCGTTAAAAGCAACGTCACAGTCAGAGCTGAAGATGCTGTTCCCCTGGCATCATCATGATGGCCGGCACCAATAAGACGCCCGGTTGCGGCACTTATTCCGATAGTCAGACCAATAGAAACAGCAATCTGCAGGCCTATCACAGCCCCGGCAAAACCAATGGCTGCCGTTAGCGCTGGTTGTCCCAGATGCGCAATATAGACCATATTGAGCATATCAACGGCAAAAACAGCCATGAGACCAATTGCCCCGGTACCTGCCATAACCAGAACATGCCGCATAATACTGCCAGTCGTAAAACAGGCTTTGCGTCCGGATGTCAGGCCGTCTTTCGACATATTTCTTCCACTTCTGTGCTTACTGGCACCATTATAACAAATTCAACTTTAAGGTTTTTTCTCCGCGCGAGCCAGAGCATGGGGCAGAAATTGCCCGATCCGGCGAAAAAACAGGATGCTGAACAGGCTCAGTGCCGGTTACAGACTCGGGCAAAAAAAGCGGCGGGGAAAACAGGTGGCGCAATACTCATGATGTGACCAGTCGTTAGAGAACCCTTGATTATGACGCAAGGGCACACGTGCCGCCTTACAGATTTTGTTGCTATTTTTTTGACCTTATAGATGACAACCGGCGCTGTGGTTGCTAAAGACCGGCCCGTCTCACCGCCTGTTTAAAGCTCACCCAAAAAGAGCAGGGAACCATCACCATCATGAAGATTGTCGCCTGTAACAGCAACCTCCCGCTGGCTGAAGCCGTCGCAAAAGAACTCAGCCTGCCCCTTTGCAATGTCACTGTGCGGCGTTTTGCTGACATGGAAGTCTTTGTAGAGATCCATGAAAATGTGCGTGGCGAGGATGTCTTTGTTATCCAGAGCACATGTACACCCACCAATGATAACCTGATGGAACTCCTGGTCATGCTCGATGCGCTGCGTCGTGGCTCGGCCCGTCGTATCACAGCAGTCATCCCCTATTTCGGTTATGCCCGTCAGGACCGCAAATCAGGCCCCCGCACCCCTATCAGTGCCAAGCTTGTTGCCAACCTTCTGGTTGAAGCCGGTGCCAGCCGTATTCTGACCCTTGATCTCCACGCTATGCAGATTCAGGGCTTCTTTGATATTCCGGTTGATAACCTTTATGCCGCGCCTCTCTTTGTACGCGATATTCTGGACCGCTACGGTAAACGCGACCTGATGATTGTCTCCCCTGATGTCGGCGGTGTGGTGCGCGCCCGTCAGCTGGCCCAGCGACTGAACACAGATCTCGCCATTATCGATAAACGCCGTGAACGTGCGGGTGTCTCTGAGGTCATGAATGTTATTGGTGATGTACGCGGCCGCCATTGCCTGCTGGTCGATGATATTGTTGATAGCGGTGGCTCACTGTGCAACGCAGCACAGGCTATTGCCAATAATGGGGCCGCCTCAGTTGGTGCTTATGTAACGCATGGTGTCCTGACAGGTAATGCTGTTGAACGTATTGCAAACTCCTGCATTGAAATGCTGACGCTCACCGACAGCATCAGAGAAACAGAAGCAGTTGCAGCCGCGCCAAATATCCGTCAGGTTACTATTGCTGGTCTGCTCGCCCGCGCTATGCGTGCTGTGGCTGACGAAAGCTCTGTCTCGTCTCTTTTCGACTGAGGATCTATGCCCTTACTTGAATTACGCTCATACTGGTACCTGCGTCATGGCCAGACTGACTGGAATCGTGATGGCCTCTCTCAGGGACGAACCAACATTCCCCTGAATATCACGGGTGCCGCGCAGGCACAGGCTGCCGTTGAGCTGGTTCTGGGCGGGCTTAAGAAACACGTGCCCTTCACCCATATTGTCAGCTCTCCGCTTGACCGTGCTTTTCAGACGGCCGTCACCGTGCGTGACGGGCTGATTGAACGGGGTTTAAAGCCAATGCCTGTCACCACAGATGAACACCTGCAGGAGGTCTGCTTTGGTGAGCAGGAAGGCCAGCCAATGGGAGACTGGTATGACAGCTGGATTGCAGGCGAATATACGCCTGATGGTGCAGAAAAATTTTCTGACCTGCGCGAACGGGCCGTACGAGCTGTAAACCGCGCCACTCATGGAGGCGGTGTACCGCTGATCGTTGGCCATGGTGCCGTATTCAGGGCTCTGCGTGCTGCCATGCACCTGCCGGCCAATGTCAGGCTGCCCAATGCAACGCCTTTATGGCTTGAGCCTGGCCGTGCCCCGAACCTGCCATGGCACCTGACCATGATGTCTGAGTAACCAGCTAAAAATTATTAAGTGACGAAAGGCGGTTAATCTGTTTGTGCTGGTTAACCGCCCTCCGTGATACGTCCCGAAAAGAATTTACAACTAAATAACTCTGGCCTCTGGTAGTTGGACGTGGCATTGCTCAGCATCATGCAAAATGCCTCCTCTCATTCCCGGCCATCATGGTTTCAGCGTCTGTACACCCGTGTTTGTGCCCACGCCGCGAGCCCTCATGCCCCTGCATGGCTGGCTTTTCTGACATTCTGCGAAGCCAGCTTTTTCCCCCTCCCTCCCGAAACTCTGCTAATACCTATGGTGCTGGCACGCCGTGAATATGCCTGGCGTTATGCCTTTATCTGCACTGTGTTCAGCGTATTCGGGGCCTTACTGGGGTGGCTGATCGGGGCCATGCTGCTTGACCTCATAGCACGCCCTATTGTGCATTTTTACCATGCTGAACACACACTGATCTCGCTGCAGGAGAAATTTCGTCAGTGGGGTGTCTGGTTTATTCTGCTCAAAGGACTCACACCCATTCCCTTCAAGCTGGTTACTATTGCCAGCGGTATGGCGCATTTTGCATTACTGCCATTTATTATCGCCTGTACGGTGACACGCGGGCTACGTTTTTTTCTGGTCGCAGGCCTGCTGAAACAGTTTGGCCCCTCCATTGAAAAATTTATCGAAACCCGCCTGCCTCTGGTCATGGGGGCTGCAGCCATTGTCTTTATCAGCGGCTTCCTTCTCTTACATTACCTGTAACAGAAAAGAACGTATCCGGGCTCAGCTCTTGCAGTAAAACGCAGGAAAAGGCACACAAGACTCCCTATTCTCTGATGCCGCTTTATTGCAGGAGCTTCATTATGCCCTCTCAGATCGCTGTTATCACTGGTGCCGGTACAGGCATTGGTCGTGCTGCCGCCCGGGCTCTGGGACGAGCCGGCTTTGACATTGCGCTGATCGGACGCAATGAAGAACGACTGGCTGAAGCCGTACAAGACCTGCATGAGCACGCCATTAAAACGATGACCTTTGCCCTTGATGTGACCAGCCCTGAGGCCTTACGTCAGGCTGCTGAGCAGATCGAAAACGAACTTGGCCCGATTGCCATCTGGGTAAACTGTGCCGGTGCAACAGTTATCGGGCAGGTCACATCACTCTGCGCACAGGACATTCAGCGCGCAACGGACGTCACATATATGGGGAGCGTCAATGGCACTCTCGCTGCCCTGGAGCATATGCGCCGACGCAGCCAGGGAGTTATTATTAACCTCGATCTGGCCCCGTCTTTACGTGACATGCCGCTTCAGGCTGCTGAGAATGGCGCCCGGGCGGCTCTTCGTGCTTTCTGTAACAGCCTGCGCGCTGAACTGCTTCACGATGCTGATGCCATTCGTGTAGTGACTGTTGATCTGCCTGCAATCAATACACCGCGCTACCGGTGGACACGCAACACAACAGGCCAGACACTTCGCCCCGCAGGGCCAGTCTATGAGCCTGAAGTCGCTGCCGAAGCTATTTGCCGCGCTGCTTTTACAACCAGCGACACAATATCGGTCGGTCCTGAAGCAATCCTGTCATTTTTGCATAAAATCACCGGTACCGGTTACAGCATCAAAAAACTGGCACAAAAAGGGTACAAAGCACAGTTGAGTAAAGACTATGCACCTGACCACGCAGCAGACAACCTCTATACCTCACCTGCGGGCATTATGGGTGCACATGGCGACTTTGACAGTAAAACAAGACGCGCTGACAGCCCTCTGTCATTCTATATACCCTCAAGCCTTCTTGCAGGGTTAAAGGGGGCACTCCTGGCGATCGGCCTGACCAGCCTGATCACGCATTTTATCAACACAAAAGAAAAACAAAAACACCACTGAGAGAGCTGCGTTTCATATAACATCTGATCCTGTATCACCCGGAGAGTTCTGATGTCTTTGCTGTTGCTTCGTCGTCGTACAACGCTTGCCCTGTCTGCCCTGCTTCTTGGTTGTGGCTTTCAGTCATCCCGGGCACAGGCTCAGACAACCCCTCTGACACTGCAGGGAAACCTGATCTACCGTGAACGCATATTGCTGCCTGCGGCCCGGGCTGAGGTTCGCCTGCTTGATGTCAGCACAATTTCAAAGGCGCCGGCTGTCATCTCGACTGACAGCATGGATATTAACCAGCAGGTACCGGTACCATTTCATCTGAGTATAAACCGCAACCTTTTTAAGCCTGGACACACCTACGCTTTATCTGCCGTTATTTTTGTTGATGGACAGCCCTGGTTTAAAACACCCTCACCAGCTCCGGTCAGTTTAAAAACCAGTAAAGACATCACGATCATACTGCGCAGAGAAGTGACACAGTCCTTACCCCATACTCTTAAAGGTTCATGGCACACCGATAAAATTGGCCAGACCTCACTGCGTGACGGCACCATCACACCAACTCTGGACCTGCATGGAGACGGTACTGTAAGCGGATCAACAGTCTGTAACACCATAAAAGGCCGCTATACGGCCATGGGTCAAACAATAGCATTTTCTGCAATCGCAAGCACAAAAATGGCCTGTGCTGACAGCACAGTAACCCAGCGCGAGAGAGCTTTTTTGCATAGCCTGGAAACTGTAAAAAACTGGGAAATCAGTTCACAGGGTGAAATACTGACCCTGAGTAATCAGGCAAAAGAGCCTCTGCTCGTTCTTCATCGCCAGTCTCACCTGCCACTGAAGTAAGCCAGCGCTATAATGCCCACTGCCTGAGCAGGGCTTCAAGCTGCTCGGGCAAAATGACAAACGGAACATCCCAGGTCGTTGAGGGATGCTCCGTCTCACCGCGTATTTCCTGATATGTCAGGCCACGAATACCTGCAATAAAAGCATAAAATGTATCTGGCATAGTCGCAGGTGCTAAAATGCCAACCTTTGTCCCGGCCGCACAAAATACTATGCTGCTCATGCCTGCTCCCATCACCCCCACAACACAGGCGGCATTCCGGAAAAGCTTCATCTGCTCAAGCAATGTTAAGGCTGTGGGGTCAACCGTTATAAAGCCATAGCGTATCAGAAGAGCCTGTATCTGCTCTTCATGAGCAAGGCTGCGCCGGCTCCCGGGACGAGCAATATATAATCTGAGTGGAGAACCAGAGAACATTGCCGCACTCATTTGCTCATTACGCTCAAAGCAAAGAGGAGACATATACACACCGTGATCTGTCAGCCCCTCAACCAGTGTAAGAGTTCTGAAATAACGAACCTCATCATTTCCAAGAGACAGATACTGATAATACCGTGGTGAAGAGAGGGCGACAGAATCACGTATTACTGCCTGCATTGCGCCTGATACCTGCGGCACCACCAGACAGCTGTAAGACCCCACCCGCTCAGCCCGCCAGAGCCTGGGCAAAAGTTCAACCAGCCAGTGACCATAATTATGATCTCCCCGCTTTCGCAAAAGCAGGCTGGGTTTTTCTTCCGGCACACTCTCGGTTTTTGACAGAACACGCTCATACGCTCGCTGACACTCTGCCGCACTATGCTGCGCTATTGTTTGTATAATCAGCTCATTATCGCGGGTAAAAACCAGCCCCTCTTCAGTCACATAAACATCTGAAAGACGGCGTATAATAAAAGGGCGGGGCATATGCTGCCCTGTATGCCACCCGGCATGCATAGCCTGTAAAACATCATCCGGCACAAGATGCAGGTTTTGTACGGCGGGAGAAGGCTGAAAAAATGCGGGAGAGAAGAGCTCTGCCAGAGTTTGCCCGGCGGCTGCTTTCAAATCAACAGTCTTCACAGAAGACAGATCTTTTTTCATCTTATAATTATCTTCTTCTTTACTTTTAATAATAAAAATTAAATAATGCCCTGCATTAGATAAATATTATTTTAATAAATATATAACCTGGCGATTTTCATGATACCCTCTTCTCTACTTATACAAATTCTTGGTGAAAACCCTTTATCAACACAAAAAGAGATAATTTCTGTCCCCAAAGATCTTTTTATATTTCTGCTTCATACTTACATGATGCAGCAACCTTTTAATGAGGCACAATATCTGAAAACAAACCCGGATGTAGCCGAAGCTGTACACAGAGGCGCTATAGATTCCGGCCTGACACATTTTCTCAATGCAGGGTACTGGGAAGAGCGCGAGGGCGGCTCGTATAAATTTTCTGAAGACTGGTACCTGCGACAAAACCCTGACGTCGCTGTCTCGGTACGTCTTGGGGAAATCATTTCAGGCAAAAAACACTACCACTTATATGGCAAATCGGAATGGAGATGCCCTTCACCCGAACTCAGTGATGAATACGAACTCTGGAAAGCCTTTCTTCGTCCCTCCGTAAAAAAAGAATAAAATTTTATACCTGTCGCTCACTCATGCAACGCTTCAAAACATTGCATGATCTCTTCATCATTCACGGCGTCCAGCACAGACGGAGACCAGCGCGGAGCATTGTCACGATCAATCAACCTGCTCCTCACACCTTCTGAAAAATCGTGGCGCCTGAGGAGATGCCCAACAAGACACTCCTCCTGAGAGAAAGCATCCGCCAGCGCAGGCAGTGTTCTGGCCCGGTGCCAGGCTTCCCACGACAGACATAATGAGAACGGACAGGCCCGTGCAATCAGATCGCGGTCTTTCTGCGCCTCCTCCCCCGATATGCAGGCAAGCTTTTCTAAAGCTGATGGCAGGTCAGGGGCGTCAAAACAGGCATCCAGCTCTGATGCTCTGGCAGGCACAACATGCGGCACAGCAGCAAAAACATCTTCAGGCATACGATGCTCAAGTTCTGACACAAGAGCAGGCAGAGTGTCAGACTGCATCAGGTAATCAGCAAAACCACTGGTCACAGCCTGCTGAGGGGTCATCACTCCACCTGTCACAGCAAGCCGCAGACCAAAAAAACCGGGCGCGCGGGAAAGAATCCATGATCCGCCGGCATCAGGCGTTAAACCTATTCCCGTTTCCGGCATCGCCAGCACAGAACGCTCTGTAACAACGCGATAAGCAGCATGACCACCCAGACCAATACCACCCCCCATGGCAATACCATCCATGAGCGATACAACCGGCCTGGAAAACGCCGCAATGCGCCTCATCACAGCATAGGTTGCCAGCATTTTCTGATAGATCTCTGCCGTCTCACCCCGGGCAATATGAGCATAAATCACTTTCAGGTCTCCACCGGCGCAAAAAGCGCGGGCTTCACCCCCCTGTAAAACTATAACACGAACCGAAAGATCCTGTTCCCAGGCATCAAGCACGCGACCAATACCGCAGGCCATCTCATAATCAACAGCATTAAGCTGGCGGGGGCGGTTAAGAATGATGCGGCCAAGGTGACCTTTTTGCTGTGTAAGAACCACCGGGGTGAGAGAAAGATGCGTTTCTGTCATTGCTTTCCTTCTTTATTCCTACACGCAAAACACCCGAATACTATACCAGAGGAGGATAAATATTCCCTCAAAGTCACTCCTGCCACACTGCTATGTCGCGCCCTGATGCTGCCGTTAATGTTATCATGACGGATAACTCTGCAATGTTACGGACAGCACTTCTTCAGCAGTATGCAATATACAAATATGCCACCTATTTTACGGGCCGGTGTCAACAGCAACTATCAAATACACGCAGCTTTGACCACAAACGCACCTGTCCCGAACACGGCCTGAACTTTTTTGACTGTCTTCTTCAGCGTGTTGTAGAAGTCGGCATACATAGTGTAGTATTTATATAGTGCAGGCTCTGACCATTCATGAAAAAGCCGCAGGGCTGGTTTATTTCAACCGTAATCATCACCCGCTGCTACATACTCCGGTTTCATAACCTGCCCGGACACCCCTTAAGGAAAAAAGATGGCTCAGCAACCCGACAATAAATCTCCAAGCCAGGATGTACCTGTCATTACAGTAAAAGCGCTTATCATTATTCACATATTCATCGCAATTTTTCTGGCATTAGGCAGCTGGATCTGCTGGTCTATACCGCAATAACGATCAGATTTCAGGCGACATTATGCCCTGCGAACCACGCGCATAACGGCCTCGGCCGTAACAAAGAACACCCCTCCCATCAGTGCAATCCAGAATGACACGGGTGCATTCGTATACCAGGAAAGCACCAGCCCTGCCCAGGCTTCCGTAACAGCCAGAAGGGCAGAACAGAGTAAGCCTGCGAATGGTGGCAGGCCAAGACGAAGAACAGCCGCCGCCGGTGCGACCATCAACGTAAAAACAAGCAATATGCCGGTTACCTGAGCACACTCAGCCGTTGTAATAGCCACGAGCATCAAAAACAAAATGCCCATTACACGCAGGTTAACACCCCTGGCTTCTGCCAGCTCAGGCTGAAGCGTCGCAAATAAAAGCGGACGCGACAAGAAGCCCAGGACAGCCAGACTCAACATGCTTAAAGCTGCGAGCCAGGTAAGTACAGACCAGCTCACACCAAAAATATCACCAAAAAGCAAAGCTGCAGATGCGCCTGCTGCATGTGTAAAAAAGTGCAGAAACAGGGCACCCAGCCCCAGAGCAAGCGAGAGAACCAGCCCGATCACAACATCTCGCCCGGCAATACGCTCACCGGCAAGCCCCATAAGCAAGCCACCGGCGAGCGTTCCACCAGCCATGCCTGTTAAAGGCGACAAACCAAGCAGCAGAGCACCGGTCGCGCCGGCAAAACCAACATGAGAGAGTGCATGACTGGCAAAAGTCTGCCCACGTAACACCAGAAACCAGCCAACAGGCCCGCACACCATAGCCACCAGAAAGGCCGCCAGAAATGCAATCTGCATAAACTCATAATGAAGCATTATGGTGATGCCCTGTACAATCATGAGACTGAAAAAGGCCACCGCCTCCTTCAGCAACAACAAATAAACGCTGACCAACCTTAAGCACTTCAACCGGTGCACCATAAAGTGCCGTCAGGGTCTCTGACGTAATAACCTCACGCACCGGCCCAAGTAAGGCTTTGCCTCCGGCCAGGTATAAAACGTAATCCATAAACCCAAGAAGCGGATTAATATCATGTGCTGACAGCAACACGGTCATATTACGCTTGCGGGCGAGAGTGTGGATACGTGTGACTGTGTCAGACATTCTGGCCGGATCAAGGCTGGCCATCGGCTCATCAAGCAGCAGGAGGGACGGATCATCAAGCAACACCTGCGCCAGAAGCAGGCGCTGACGCTGCCCGCCAGAAAGAGTAGCAACTGGACGATGAGCGAGAGAAAGAGCATCAACGGCCACCAGAGCAGCCTCGGCGGCAGCGCGCCTCTTGCGCCCTCCCCATGGCAGCCCGGGCACCTGCCCGCGGTAAGCCGCCTCGACCATACTCAGACCACTCAGCTGTCCCCCCGGCATGTTTCTCATCTGGGGCATATAGCCGGCAGCAGAATTACCACGACGGACCTTGCGACCTTCAAACAATATCGTGCCGGCTCCTGGTGCCTCAAGCCCCAGAATACCACGAAACAGAGTTGTTTTTCCCGCACCATTAGCACCAAGAACGCCAACGAAACTCCCCTGGGGAACTTTAAAGCTGACATCCCGCAAAACATCGTGACCACCGCGTGAAAGTGTCACGTGTGAAAACTCAAGTGCAGGTATCGTCACTTTTTTACCTCAAGCAAGCCGGCAGCCTGCTCCACTGTATCACTCACCCATTGTTGCCAGTGTAAACCCTGTGGCATCGTTTCGGACACAGCCAGAACCGGCACTCCCTCCTGCTTTGCCATTGCGACCAGACGTTCAACTGAAGGACGATTAACCTGGGAATTATAAATAAGCAGGTTAATCCGATGTTGCCTGATATCATCTTCAAACATCGCCACTTCGGATGGTGCCGGCTCGACATCATTCATCACTGCAAGCTGAAAACCCTGCCGTTTCATCCTGAGGCCCATACGATCAGCCAGAGGCGTAAAAACCTGTTCAGTCGCTGCAACAGGCTGCCCGGACACTTCAGAACGTGCTGTAGCTATTACATTTTTAACCTGATCCACTGCTGCCTGCAGCCTCTGCCCCCGTACAGCATAAGCCGAAGCATGTGACGGATCAGCCTTCTGACACGCCGCGACAAAAGCCTTTATGAAGGCCTCAACTGCACTGATATTATACCATAAATGAACATTATCCCCTTCATGCCAGTCAGCCACATCCTGCACACGCAGCACAGGGAATGCAGCGGGAGAACGTGTGCGGGCAAGGCGCTCCATCCATGCATCATACCCGGCACCATTGGCGATAACGAGAGTGGCATCACTCACCATACGCCCTTCTGCCGGGCCAGGCTCATAAAGATGCGGGTCTGACACAGGTCGCGACAGAACAGAGGTCACTGTCATATCAGGGCCGGTAATCTGGGCAGCCAGGTCAGCCCACATATTTTCAGCTGCAACAACAGAAGGCTTATCCTGCACAGAAGCCAAAACCATAGATGGCAGAAAACTCCATACGGTTAAGCCAAGCACCGTCAGTGACAAAAACCGCATAAAACTACCCTGCCCCGGCTATTCCGGCCCTTATATACAGTGACTGCTTACTAAACGGCATCACTCAGAGAATGTGATATTATAACATATCTTGTAAACAAGACAAAACGCTTCATATGCTGAACTGAATCGCCTGTTACACATATCTGCTTTATAAGCTCTGACATCAGTCAAAAACGATAAGGGACACCCTGCATCATGCCCGGCCACACATCCTGCTCATCTGACTGTCAGAGCGAGATAACAACACCTGTAGAAGAATTACTCGATAAAGCCGCAGCACTTTGTGCCCGCAATGGCAGTCGCCTTACACCACAACGCAGAGAAATTCTTAGCCTTATTCTCAGCGCAGGCAAGCCTGTTGGGGCATATGATCTGCTTGAGCAAATTAAAACACCAGAACGTAAGCCAGCCCCGCCGACGGTCTACCGTGCTTTAGAATTTCTGCTTGAACACGGTCTCATTCACCGTATTGAGCGTCTTTCTGCTTTTGTTCCCTGTGTGCATCTGCTGCATGCGCATCATACAGACGACTGCTCACAAAAATATAAAGATGACACGCCTCATTTACATACAGCGCAGTTTCTGATCTGCCGCGAATGCAAAAGCACGTCAGAGATCAGCACACCACATATTCTTGAAGCCATAAAACAATCATGCCAGCCCCGGGGCTTTATCGCACAAAATGCTTTTATAGAAATTGAGGGGCTGTGTTCAGGGTGCGCCGAAAAAAAATAACGCCCCCTGGAAACACAAAAACTATAAAGAAATTTTACGCTTTACGACTGCGGGTTGTTTTCGTCTTTGCTCTGGCAGCAGGTTTAGACGCAACCTTACGGCTGCGTGATGTCTTAGCTGCACTGGCTTTTTCGGCTTCAGCGGCGGCTTCAGCGGCCAGGCGTTCATAACGCTTACGGCGCCGTGTTTCCTGGACAATACGCAGCTTTTCTACAGCTGACAGACGAACTCTGGTCTCTTCAGCCTGAACCACTTTTTTCTTTACCGCTTTGGGCTTTTCAACAATCGGCTCAATAATTTTGACTGTCTTTGTTACTTTTTTGGTCGTGGCAGCTGCCCGGCCACGCGCTGCCGGTACAGGAGCAGCAACCTCAGGCTTTGCCTTTGCCACTCTTTTCTTCTTCACAACCACAGGCGCGACAACTTCCTCCTTCACCACAGGAGCTGCAACCCGCGCAGCTGCTTTTTTCTTCACCGGCGCAGCCCTGCTGCTTTTAACCGGAGCCGGCGCTGCACTTTTTGCAGGTGCAACTTTTTTAGAAGTTTTTGTCTTAACAGGTGCCTCAGCTTTAGCGGCTGCTACTTTTTTAACAGTTGCACGACGTGATGGACGCTGAGAAGAAATATCCTCCTCTGCTACTGCCTCCACAACACGACTACGACGAGAAGACGTTGTTTTCTTTACCGGTGTTGCTTTTGCACGCGTTGTAACTTTACGTTTTTCTCTGCCGCTCATGAAACCCTCTCTTTTTTAAATTATAAAAAACATCAGCATGTTTTAAAATATGACGAATATACAGCAATGTACATAACGCACTCCGGAGTTCATAATGAACCCGGTTTACTTCCCCTACATAACAAATATCAGGAAAATTGCAAAAAATACTTTTATCTTTCAGACATTAAGAATGTTCCAGATTATGACCCTCAGCGTCACAAACAAAAATAAGCTGACAGTCAGGCTGTAAAATGCTTTTCAGAATAACCTGAAATTGCGATGCTATATGCAAATATTCACTCGAAAGCTATGACAATGAAAATTGATGGTGTCTCTTACAGAAGCGTCTGGATCAATGAGGAAGATGGGTGGTCAGTAAACATTTTTGATCAGACTCTTTTTCCTTTTTCACGAAACATCCTGCGACTGACAACACCTGATGATGTTGCGCATGCAATACGCAGCATGCAGGTCAGAGGTGCACCGCTGATTGGCGCAGTTGCCGCTTATGGTCTGGCTCTTGCTTTGCGCAATAACGCATCAGACCATGCTCTGGAAACACAGGCGGCTATGCTCGCGGCCACACGCCCCACCGCCATTAACCTGCGCTGGGCCATTGACCGGCTTCTGACACATCTGCGCCCTCTTCCAGAGCAAGAACGCGTAAAAGCTGCTTATGCAGAAGCCGGAAAAATCTGTGATGAAGATGTAGCCCAGAACGAATCAATCGGGCGCCATGGCCTGGAACTGATACGTGACATTGCCAGCAAACGTAAAAACCAGTCACCGGTTAACATTCTTACCCACTGCAATGCCGGCTGGATAGCAACCGTTGACTGGGGCACAGCTCTTGCCCCCATCTACATGGCGCATGACGAGGGACTGAAGGTGCATGTCTGGGTTGACGAAACCCGCCCGCGTAACCAGGGCGCTGCTCTGACAGCATGGGAACTTGGTGGCCATGGCGTGCCGCATACCGTTATTGCCGACAACGCAGGCGGGCACCTGATGCAGCACGGGCAGGTGGATCTTGTTATTGTAGGAACAGATCGTGTTACCCGCACGGGCGATGTTGCCAACAAAATTGGCACATACCTCAAAGCGCTGGCCGCAAGAGACAACAATGTACCTTTCTGGGTTGCCCTGCCCTCTACCACCATTGACTGGACCGTTTCTGACGGTGTGAAAGAAATTCCTATCGAAGAGCGCTCAGCCAGTGAGGTGACACATATTGCAGGACGTACAGCCAAAGGTGAAATAACCTCTGTGCAATTGGTCCCGGACGGCAGCAAAGCTGCTAACCCTGCCTTTGATGTCACACCAGCCCGACTGGTTACCGGCCTGATTACCGAACGGGGCTGCTGCCCGGCAACAACGGAAGGGCTACGTGCTCTGTTTCCTGAAAACCAGCTGTTTGGTCCCGGAGTTTGATGGGTTAGATTGATAATGAATCTTTCTGGCTCTGAAGTCCATATTTTGCAGATGTATTCATAGGGTGTGAGGCCTTTGAGTGCCTTGAGCCGTCGCCCGAAGTTATTATAAGCCGCCATGAAGTCGTTGAGGTGTGTCCTCAACTGCTCATGGCTGTCGTAATGGAAGCGTTTGACAGTTGCTTCCCTGATCGTGCAGTTCATTCGCTCGACCTGACCATTGGCCCAGGGATGATTGAGTTTCGTCAGACGATGTTCGAGAAATTCCCGGGCTGTTCGTCTGTTGGCTTTGTCCACAAGCTGCGTTACCGCAAACTTGCCTTCAGCGATCTGGACTTCGGCAATATCGAGGTGAAAGAACCCGATCGGATAGCACCTGAAGTGCTGTTGTTTCGGCTTACCTCCTTCGACATCAGACAGGCATGAAATTCCGTGACGCTGCAGACAGCGATGCAGGGCCGGGCGTGCCAGATGAGAAATGCTGGCCTGCAATGCGTAAAGGCAATCATCCAACGGCAGTAAGGTGTGCCGACGAAAGGCCACGATCATCGCTTCGTCCGTCGCGGACAGAACCGTTGAGCGCGGCTCTTTGGGGCCTGCCTTCTGATCCTCAATCGTTTGACGCCTGCGCCATTTTGCAACTGTTTTCGGGTTAATCCCGAACTCCCTGCTCAGCGCCGCGAGCGAAGCCTGCGATCGCTGTATTGCTGCCCGCACGGCGTGCGTGGTCGTGGCGCTCCCATGACGTATCTGTCCCATAAGGCTTCTTTCCACTCTCGTGAAAATATCACACCATCAAACTCCGGGACCAAACAACTAGTTCTAAGCTTTCTAATGTAAGACCAAAAGATATTACCATTGTTAATATAAATATTATTAATCATATAATGGCAGGCAACAATGGAATATATTTATTTTCTACTGACAGGAATAAACCGTATACTTAGTGTTTAAAAAAATGAACTTATATTAGTCATGATGTAAAAATATATAACAATCATTCTGATCATTATATGATAGTTCCAGTTAAAACTATACCGTTTTCTAAATTTATTGGATATCTGGAGGAGATAGCTGCAAAATGCTTAAAAATTCGCTAGACTCGAGCAAGCTCTCTATAACTCTTTCGGATAAAGAATGGGTTTTTGTGGAAGATGCTGTATCATCTTGGATTAAATATGTATTTAGCATTACACCAAATGATGAAAGAGCGGATAAATAGTCAGATATGGCCAATGACACTCAAAGATTAGAAGTTATTCTAAAGAAAATTACTGAACAAAAAAGTTGACTGGAAACTTCATACTTAACTCGTATTGTTAGGCTCAGAACCTGTTAATTTATTGAACTGAACGAGCCGTTGTGATTCACAGGTTTACCAATGGAGGTGAGCCCGTGAGTGATGTATTTTTGTTGTTTCCTTAGGTTTTTTACATACGTTCTGCTCCCTTGCTATCGGGTATCAGGGGTATCGTGTATTCGTTGTTTTAACGGCTGGTTTTCGTAAAAAACGTCTTGTTTTGCATACCATCCCGATCATTAAGACTTTGTTGTTCAGTCGCTTACATTTCGAGTTTGAAACATATCTTCACCCACCTGGGAAATGAGTTGTAAACTATTTTCAGGTATGGCAAGAAAAATTCATTCCTGCATATTTAAGGGTTGTGTAATGTCAGAAATTATTGAGACTTCTGCAAGTATTCATACTTTTAGAAATTACAGAAACAGAAGCAGAAATAATACGCCGATAAATGAAAGTATTAACACTCCGCCTTTAGAGGAAGAAATTCCTGTTTCTTCGGATGATAAATCCGTAACTGAATTTGATATTAAGTCAATCGGTTTTAACATAAATGCAAAAGAATATTTTCAGAGAAATGGTATTAATAGCATAGAAGATGCTTTCAATATTGCCAATATACTGCATGCAAACAAGAGTGTCAGAGAAGCTGCTGTTATCTATGGCCTTGGTTTCAGACTTCACTCAAAAGAACCAAATAAATATCCGCTTGCTCAGACTTTTTTACAAAAACGGCTTCTTTGTTTGCTTAAAGCGGGGGTAGAGCCTCCCAGGCATGAAATTGATCTGCTGCGAGGATATAATATTCCGTATGCAAATTATATTGAAGGTATTGCCCTCGCATGGAGAGAGAATAAGGGCGAGGAAGCTCTGAAGCATATGAAAAATGCTTATGAAGAGTTTCATACCGGTGAAGAGATTGACAGACTTTATTTCGAGATTGTTCTGAAGTCTGCACCGCAGCTGCTCGACCCTACTCCGGAGGCAGAGAGAAAAGAGAAAATTCCTAATAACCTTTTCATGTACTGGGATAAGAGCCCACCTCCTGAAATTCTTGATAATTTTGCAATTCATAAAAATATGAAGCAGTTTAATCTTCGTATTTTTGATAAAGAAGAAGCTGCTGAGTGGTTATATTCAAACTATGGCGTTGAAGCCCGCTCGATCTTTCTTAATGCCCGCAACTCTGCTGAAGCCTCGGATATACTGCGAGTGCATGTAACGCAGCTGTATGGTGGCTGGTGGATGAATGCAGATCATCGCATCAGAGATGAAGCTGCAGCAGATTTCATGACATCTCAGGATGCTTCTGATGTTTTCTTTGTGACTGGCAATAATGTTATTCATACTGACTGTTATGGTACAATACCGGGAAGTATGATCGGAGAGGATTGCCTCCTTTCTCTGTACAGAAACTGCTATTTACACCCTGTAATGTTTACAGCCTATAAAACAGGATCCGGGGTTTTTAATCGGGCTGTTAATCGTCGTATCTGGCGTAAAATACAGGGTTTTAACATTAAAGAGACGTTGAAAATTTATGATGAAGCAGCATTTGATAAAGTGATTTATAAATTTCCTTTATGATAAGCGGTTTCATTATAGTGAGGTTTACATCATGAAGTTCTTCGACCTCTCTTCTGGCAAAAAAACTGTTACCTGTGGCATTTCAGAGTTTCGCGAGGTAAGGCCCGGTGAGCGTGTGCAGGGGCCTTTTAAGGTGTGGGAACTAACGGATAGTCGTGGATGGGTTCATGATTATCACTGGAAAAAACCATCATCTCTTCTGAAACCTGTAGGATTCTATGAGATAGATGATCTGATAGTTACGCAGCCCGGGGGCACAATAGTAAGCACTCATTTTGGTTTTAATTGTGCGACCGGCCTTGATACGCAGAGAAGTATACCAGAGCACCAGAGTTATTTTTCGGGTTCGCCAAAAAATAAAATTATTATTGAGGCGGATGTGATCGCAGGAGATGGTGTTGCTTTTAATGTCTGGGGGCACTGGCTTGTTGATTATCTGCCTCGTTATGGTGTGATTAAAAGCGCGTTGGGGGAACGTTTTTCAGATCTTAAAATTCTCCTGCCTTCTTATACCCCTGAGTGGATTTATCACACCCTTATCGTGACGTGTGGTGTTAAACGAGAGAATATTATTACCTATAACCCTGACACAGATATTGTGCTGTGCAAAAAAGCTATTCTGCCATCATATTGCTATACGAGAGAATTTTCTTTTCATAGTTTTGTCCGAGAGTTTTATAATGGCATCACCCGGCCATTCACTCCGACAGAAAAAACACGTAAAATTCTGGTTTCCCGGGGAGATTTTTCACACAGTAACCGTCAGTTTGTTCAGCGTGCTGCTTTTGAAGCCAGTGCAGTACAGCGCGGTTATAAAATTATACGTCCTGAGGAGCTTTCTTTAGAAGAGCAGGTTAAAGTTTTTTCTGAAGCTGCCATTATTATTGGTGAGCACGGTTCGGGTATGCATAATGCGTTGTTTGCAGGTAAGGGAACTGTTGTCGGGTGCCTGGGTTTCTGGAACGCTGTGCAGCTCCACATTGGCTACCTGATGGAACATCATAATGTTTATCTGACCAAAGGCTGCCAGTGGCCCACACCAGATCGTAATGAATTCTGGATTGATTGCTCAGATGCTGATCTGATGTCGTTTCTTGATAAAACAGAGGCCATAGCATCAGAAGAGGCTGCATCAGCCTAAGTCTGGTGTATAATTTTAAAAAGCCCTTATAAAAAAGGGCTTTTTAATTATGTGGTAGCAGGACTTACGATTTAAGCCAGGGAGCGACAGGCAGGTTTTTACTATGCAGAAACTCAGGGTTGAACAGTTTTGACTGATAGCGTGCACCGCTGTCACACAGAATGGTTACAATACGATGGCCCGGGCCAAGCTTGCGTGCTGTACGAATGGCGGCAGCAACATTAATGCCTGACGATCCTCCAACCGACAGCCCCTCATCAATCAGCAGACTATAAATAATGTCCAGTGCTTCAGTGTCAGGAATACGCTCGGCATCATCAATTGGCGCTCCTTCCAGGTTGCCGGTCACGCGGGACTGGCCAATCCCTTCAGTGATGGATGAGCCACTGGCTGACAGATCATTATTTTTAACCCAGCCGTAAAGACCAGAGCCTTCCGGATCTGCCAGAACAATATGAGGTAATTTTCGACCAGCTTGTTTTGCTGCGTCATGCAGCCCCATAGCTGTACCGGCTAATGTACCCCCGGTGCCGCATGCGCATGTAAATGCATCAACATTGCCGTTAAGCTGGTGCCAGATTTCAGGAGCTGTTGTCTGACGATGTCCTTCACGGTTTGCCAGGTTGTCAAACTGGTTGGCCCACACATGTCCTTCTTCTTCCGCCAGACGGCGTGAGACATGCACATAATTCCCCGGATCTTTATAGGGTTTAGCTGGTACCAGACGCAGATCAGCGCCGATCATGCGCAAAAAATCAATTTTTTCGCGGCTTTGCGTTTCGGGCATAATAATAATGCTGCGGTAACCGCGTGCGTTAGCAACCAGGGTCAGGCCAATACCGGTATTCCCGGCCGTTCCTTCAACTAATGTCCCCCCGGGTTTAAGCAGGCCACGTGCTTCTGCGTCCTCTATAATCGCCAGTCCGGCACGATCTTTGACCGAGCCGCCAGGGTTCATGAATTCGGCTTTACCATAAATTTCACAGCCGGTGAGTTCAGATGCTTTGCGCAGGCGGATCAGAGGCGTGCCACCAATAGCACCAGGCATGGAGAAGGAAGGGTTGCTCCAGCCCGGCAGAGAGGAATGTGCGCTTTCAGTCATCTGGTTACACCTTAATAGAGTTCCAACGAAGTCATAGGTAGGGTCGCGTGCAGGTGACTTCAACAGAAAACTGCAAAAGTCAGTTTGTGTTACCTGCCAGCATCCGGTTCTGCTTCAGCGTCATACAGCACTTCCAGTACAACACACCACGGGTAGCGCTCATCATAGCTTTTTCCTGATGGTGCGGCTATGTGCCCCTCAGTGTCTGTTGGTACATGAGTCAGCGCAACGCTGTCGTCGATATTGCCACTGATTGTGCTCAGCTGATGGCCAAAAGGCTGCCCCTGCTGGTTGGTGGCGACAACGTAACCACAATGGGCGGGGAAACCATAAGAGGTTGGCAGGCTGGAGTAGCGAATGAAAGATTTTGCTTTGCCTCGTGCGACACATACCAGGTCACCAGGTTTGGGAGCATAACGCGCTGGGTCCTGTGCCCGTAAAACAGGTGACTGCCCCGAAGCTGCGGCATTAATATAGGTGGCGTGGTTAGGCGAGTAGGGAAAGCGGTTATTTGCCCCGGCAATACGCATCACATAGGAGATAAAGGCTGCTGACCAGGCATAGTCGCCATCATGCACAAAGTCTGTCATTCGGCCGCTGGCATCGTGTTTGCCGGTCCATGCTGTTTCTGTTGAGTCAGGGTCAATACCTACCCACCAGTATTCGCCAACGCGTTGCCACAGGCCGGGGGTGCGCTCGGGCTTCAGGGAAGCATTTTGTGGTTCAGGGCGTGTAGTCGGGTCATCATCATTGACCGGGCTGCCAAACATGCGCCATTCGCGCAAAGCGATAGCGACGACATCCTGGCGGTTAAAAGGCTCAAAATTGTGCGTCGCAAAATCTGGCACATGAGGGTTGTAGCTGTAAGATGATCCTGCCCCGGCGGTTGTTGCAGAGTGCTCCTGATCTGGCCGACTGGCACAATTTGTCAGAAACAGGGGTACCAGCAGGGCTATGGCAGAGAGAGCACGTGACATCTTGTCTCCAGACAGACACAGTGATTTGGGCAACATTGCAATATCAGATTGTATTGCAAACAGGAAAAATGAACATCTGAGCTGAGCATAGGCTGCTCAGAACCATGGGAAAAGAGGGGGATGAAGATTCTTTACCTGTTGTAAAAAAAGACCTCTGCAGTGTCGCGCAGAGGTCTCATTCCTTATCTAGGCTCAGGACTCATTCTTTGAGACAGAAGATGAAGCTTGCTGCGATATGGATTGCAGACATGGATGTATGAGCACAGCGATCGTATCGTGTCGCCACGCGTCGCCAGTCTTTAAGCTTTGCGAACATATTTTCGATCAGATGGCGCTTTTTATACAGATGCCAGTCGTAAGGTAGTTTTAATTTTCGATTTTTCTTCGGCGGAATACAGGCTGTGATCGTGCGTTCTGCAAGCAATAACCTGATCCTGTTGCTGTCACAACCTCTGTCCCCGATGTTTTCTTCTGTCTTGTCGGGTAGATCTGCCAGCAGCACGTCCGCGCCTTTGAAGTCACTGACCTGCCCTGCAGTCAGATAAAGTCGGACTGGTCGCCCCTGATCATCGGCAAAGGGCATGAAGTTTTGAGCTCAGACCGCCTTTGGTTCGCCCGGTATGGGGGGGAAGCCCCTTTTTTAAACAGGAATGATATATCAAGAATGAAAAATGGATTAAATCCCGAAAGGTATGATCTTCATCATATAGAGCCTTTAGATGATGGCGGTACAAATAATTCGTCAAATCTTATTCTTATGAGAAAAAATCCAGAGCATAAGTTACTTACAAATTATCAAAATTTAACAACAAAAGGTATGATACATGGAGATAGTCGCTTAATTGAGTGGCCCTATCCACGTAAAGGATATCTTATATGGCCACCATCAAATAATTTATCCGCTACATTTTCGAAAGGAGAGAATTAATGATTCCTGAAATTTCAATACTTTTAGATAAAATCGATAAGCAAAGAGGATGTGCAGAGCCACCTGCTACACAAGAAGATATTAATATCGTAAATGATTATTTAATAAAAGAATTTAAGATTACTCTCCCTAAAATTTGGCCAGATATTTGGCTTAGGTCTGATGGCATTAGGGCCTGTTAGATCTTGAAACTCTTCCCATATTGTAGAGATGGAAGAAGGAGACGGAACA
>NZ_JOMN01000004.1:0-104033 GCF_002153485.1 Acetobacter sp. DmW_043
CCCCAAAAGACCCCGCCGATTCGCTCAGGCGCACATCGCGATGGCCTGTGGCACTGGGTCAGCCAGGGGCTGCCTGACATTATGGGGTCTGACCATGCACCACACTCCATTGAAGCAAAGAGCAAAGAATACCCCGCCACCCCTTCAGGCATGCCTGGTGTGCAGACCTTCCTGCCGCTTATGCTTAACCATGTTGCACAGGGTCGCCTCACACTGCGCCGCCTTGTCGACATGACATCAGCCGGGCCGCAGCGCCTGTTTGGCCTTGTACGCAAAGGACGGATTGCTGTTGGCTATGATGCTGACTTCACTGTTGTTGACCTCAAGGCTACCTGGACAATTGAAGACAAATGGCTTGCCTCAAAATGCGGCTGGTCACCTTTTACCGGCATGAGCATTACCGGCCGGCCAACCGGCACCATCATTCGGGGGCATCAGGTCATGTGGGAAGGCACTCTGGCCGACAAAGCCACTGGTCAGCCCTTTATCTTTGATGCGACTGACCGCAACTAACCCAGCCTGACTATGACTGACATATCAACAATGACTTCTCCTCTCAGCCTTGGGATCGACTTTGGTACAACAAACAGTGTTGTCGTGCTCTCACACCCTGACGGCACGACGGAAACACTCCGTTTTACCTTCCCTGACCGTGATACACCTTCAGACACCTGCCGCACGCTACTCTGTTTCTGGCAGGAGGAAGAAGGTTCACGCATCATTCAGCACGAAGCCATAGGCGAAGCCGCTATTGATGCCTGGCTGGAAGACCCGGCTGAAACCCGTATGATTATGTCAGTCAAGTCATACCTCGCGCAAAAATCATTCCGCGAAACACAGGTTTTCAGCAAGCGCCTGACACTTGAAACCCTGATTGCCCGTTTCCTTGCCAGCCTGATGAGAGCTGTAAAGCTCGACCCGGCTCAGGTGAGTGTAACTGTCGGACGGCCCGTAACCTTTGCCGGTGACATGCCTGATGATGCTCTGGGCGAGAAACGTCTGCGCGACAGTTTTAAAGCTGCCGGCTTTTCGCATGTCTCCCTGGCCTGGGAGCCAGAAGCCGCAGGCTGGCGCTTTGCCCAGCGCCTCACACAACCCGCCACTATTCTGGTTGGCGACTTTGGCGGCGGCACCAGTGACTTCTCAGTGCTGCATTTTGACCCCGACCGCCCGGATCGTACCCGCCCCCTGGGTCATTCAGGCACAGGTATTGCCGGGGATCAGTTTGATAACCGCATTATCAGCAATGTCGTTGCCCCTCTGCTGGGGCGTGACTGTACCTATCGGGTGATGGGAGGGGAACCTCTGCCTGTACCCATCGAGTGGTATAATGCCCTTGGCCACTGGCACCGTCTGGCCCTGATGCGCACCCCTCGCACCATGCGTGACATGGAAGATGTCTGCCGCACTGTGTCAGAGCCAGATAAGCTACAGGCGTTTATTGACCTGGTTGAAGACCAGCAGGGACAATCGCTCTACCGCGCCGTAAGTGCCGTTAAAACAGCCCTGTCGCATGCAGACAGTGCCGAACTGGTGTTCAGGCATGGTAAGCTTAACATCAGGCACACCGTCACACGCTCTGATTTTGAACGCTGGATTACCCCAGACCTGGAACGATTTAATGCCACAATAGAACGTGCACTCAACAATGCCGGGCTCAATGCAGCAGAAATCGACAGGGTCTTTCTGACGGGTGGCACCTCTTTCGTGCCAGCGGTTCGTCAGCTCTTTATTGACCGCTTTGGGGCAGACCGTGTCGATACCGGTGGTGAATTCGTATCTGTGGCTGAGGGACTGGCCCTTATCAACCGACAGAACCGCGTTATGGAAAATCAGTGCGCCTGAACAGGTGCTGATCAACCAGCATGCGCAGCGGAGCAAACTGTTTTTTTGAAAAATGTTCGCTTCGCACGTGCTGACCATCAGGGCTTTCGACAAACACTGTGTCATTCCAGTCTGCGGCGCTAATTCCGGTCCATAATGTCAGGTCCAGAACCTCTTTGCCCTTATCGTCAAAAAGGGTGACGCGTGAATCACCTGATGAGGGAGGCGTCGTGCTTAGCGGCCCCCACCCCCCCTTATGCTGCGTAAACCATGTATTCAGCATGCTTACCTCTGCATCTGTCAGCATACGTTTATGGCGCATCGGGCCAACTTCTATGCTGCCACTGGCCACCTGTGGAAAAACCACAGGTTTCAGATCAGGTAACGCATATGTCCAGATCAGGATGGGGGTTCCGATCACCAGCACAAAAAAGCCAAGCAGAGCGGCAGCTTTTTTTGACATCTCTTCTCTTTCTTATCCACGCACAGCGGCAATAACCCGGGCGACTTCAGCGTCTGTCAGGTCAGGGTGAACAGGCAGGGCGAGAATACGTGTTGCCAGGTCATCTGACACAGGCAGGGCCTCCCCGTCATGATGGTTCTGATAAGCAGGCTGACGATGCAGTGGCAGAGGGTAGTAAATAGCAGACGGTACCCCTTTCGCACTCAGGCGGGCCTGCATGGCCTCACGCTCGGCCTGATTTTTCAGCAACACAGCATAAACAGCCCAGGCGCTTGCACTATCTGCCACGCGCACCGGCACCTGCACATGCTCTTTCAGCCCTGCATCATAAGCTCGTGCAACATGCTCACGACGGGCAAGGTCTTCTTTGAAAAAATCCAGTTTCGCCAGCAGAACTGCCGCCTGAATCGTATCAAGCCGGCCATTCATACCTGTACGCATCACCTGATAACGTGTTTTACCCTCACCATGTGTGCGCAGCGAGCGATAAAGCTCAGCACGCTCAGGGTCATCTGTCAGAATGGCGCCGCCATCCCCATAACCACCGAGTGGTTTAGAAGGGAAGAAAGACAGAGTGGTTGCAACAGCCTCTCGTCCCAGAGGGCGGCCATTAAGTGCGGCACCGAACGCCTGCGCACAGTCGGAAAGAAGAAAGAGACCTTCCTCCTCAGCAATGGAACGTAACTCAGCCCAGGGAGCAGGCTGACCAAACAGGTCAACACCCACAATAGCACGGGGTGTCAGCCTGCCTGCCTGCCGCACAGCTTTGATACGGGCCCGCAAATGCACCGGGTCGATCTGAAAGGTATCGGGGTCAACATCGACAAACACAGGCGTTGCCCCGAGTACCAGAGGAACTTCAGCCGTTGCCGTGTAAGTAAAGGCCGGGAGGAACACCGCATCACCCCGGCCGATATTTTCAGCCATCATCACAATCTGCAACGCATCTGTGCCTGAAGAGACACCGACACACTCAGCCGCACCGCACCATTCTGCCAGGCGCTGTTCGAGCTCTGCCACTTCAGGCCCCATCACGAAGCGACAATGCTCAAAAACAGCGTCCACCCGCTGCTTTAAGACAGGACCAAGCCGCTTCTGCTGTGCTGCCAGATCAAGAAACGCTACTGGTTTTTCTGCTGCGCTCATTCTTATACCACCTGTTCTGTGTGATCAGACTGTGAAGGATACAACTCCGGAATTTTATCATTTTCTGCGCCCTGGGCAGAATGAACCTGACCATCAGGATTATGCCTGAATTCAGGAACCAGCAATGTCAGCACACGCAGGGCTGCCTGTACGTCACCCTGACGTGCCAGAGATGTGATCTGATCGACCGCGCGGGAAACCTCAGCCAGATCAACTACACGCGGGGTTGCCATAAGCAGGCCGGGGTTATCAGTTGGCACCGGAGCCTCGCGCCCGTGAAAAAGTTCTTCATATAATTTTTCGCCTGGACGCAGACCCGTAAATTTTATGGCAATATCATCATCAGGGCGCAGTCCGGCCAGACGAATCATCTGCCGGGCCAGATCAACAATTTTGACCGGCTCACCCATATCAAGCACAAAAATACCACCATCACGCAGCAGAGCATCTGTGTCTGAGCTGCCGCGCTGACTGCGCACGCCTCTGACACTGGCCTGAAGCACCAGTCCTACCGCCTCAGGCACTGTCATAAAATAACGACACATATTGGGGTGCGTTACGGTCAGCGGGCCGCCACGCTCAAGCTGGCGACGAAACAGAGGCACAACAGAACCTGTCGACCCCAGAACATTGCCAAAACGTACGGTGACACATCGCATCATAGAACGGTCGGTCTCAGCCCTGGCCTGAATATCAAGTGCCTGGCAGTACATTTCAGCCGCACGCTTTGCTGCCCCCATCAGGCTGGAAGGGTTAACTGCCTTGTCAGTAGAAATAACCACCATGGCCTGTGCACCGTGGCGGGCGGCACTATCGGCAACAACGCGGGTACCATGCACATTGGTCAGCAAACCCTCAGCCGGGTTAGCCTCAACAATAGGCACATGCTTCAGTGCTGCGGCATGAAACACCAGAGCAGGCTGGTGCTGCGCCATAACGCGCTCCATACGCTCTTCATCACGCACATCGGCAACAACAATGCTGCGCGGCACATGCGGCGCGAGCTCAACAAGCTCAACCTCAATCTGCCAGAGCTCAAACTCACCGTGATCGAGCAAGACCAGGTGCTTCGGCTCAAGGCAGGCAATCTGCCGCACCAGTTCAGACCCAATACTGCCCCCTGCCCCTGTGACCAGAACCGTCTGCCCTGTAATCAGCTGCTCCATCCCTTCACGATCAAGCGGGATCTGCGGGCGGTTAAGCAAATCTTCCAGCGGAATGGGGCGAAGTTCCACCCGCTCAGCCGGTGTAAGGGCAGTCAGAGCCGGAATACGCATCACAGCGATATTATATGCAGCCGCTGTGTTAAGCAGGTGAGATAAACCTGCCCCCCTGAAAGAAGGCTCCGTCACCACCAGGGTCTCTGGCAGGTTACCGACCCGGGCCAGACGCTCAAGAATGGTCTGTACCTCATCCACATGACCGAGAATCGGAATATTATGTAAACGTCTGCCCGCCTGGTTCGTGCCCAGGGCGATCAGACCAGCCACTTTCACCCCTTCTTCAGGGTTACGCTCCATGGCCCGCAAAAAAAGATCGGCTCCGGCATCGACGCCAACCAGCACAACACAGCGCTGTGCAGCCCGAAACTGCCGCAGCCTGTGCGCCAGGCGGTAGGCGACGCGCAGCCCACCCAGAAGAACAAGCAAAACCAGAGCATAAATAATTGGGAAAGTGAAACTGGGCAGAGGGTAATGCATGACATACAGCCCCAGCGAGAATAACGCTGAGCTGGCCACCGATGCCCCGGCAATACCCATCAGGTCTGACACACCGGAAAAACGCCAGTACTGCTGTGGCATACGAAATGGCAGGCCACTGACCACCAGAGTAACAGCCCCGCCAGCCAGAAACCACAAAGGGTGCAGCAGACCATCCTGCGGAGCCGCAAGCCAGCGGGCTATAGGCGCAGCAAGGGCGGCCAGCATTCCATCAAGCAAAATGTTGACCAGAATTCTGTTAAGTGGTCGTAATCGGAGATTACGATGCAAAGGCTCTGAACATTGCGGTACCATCACTCTGATCCTATAGCCTAGCAGCACCCATCCTAGAAGCGGTACAACCCTGCGATTTAAGCCCCATGTTACTATCTGATCCCACTCTGGCTGTTTTCTGTCTTTTTTGCGCTGCTTTTTTTGCAGCTGGTCTTGTACGCGTCATGATTAACCTGGCCGTTCTTGATCATCCAGGCGACCGAAGCTCTCACGAAACCCCTACTCCCAAGGGTGGCGGCGTAGGGGTTATGGCCTCTTTTTTCCTCTTTTTTCCGTTAGTGCAGGATATTACAGGACATAGCGTGCTCCGCACAGATGTCTTTCTGACGGCACTGGCAACTCTTTTCCTGGCCGCTATCTCGTGGTTTGATGATATGTATCAGTGGCCGGCCTCCATTAAGCTGGCAGCACAATGTATCGCTTCCGCTCTGGTCATTGCCGGCGGGACGGCCGTGGCATGGCCTGGTCACATATCAGGCATCATCCTCTCCGTCATATGGCTGCTGTTTATTACCAACGCCGTCAATTTTATGGATGGTCTGAATGGGCTGATTTCAGGCTCGCTGATTGCTGGTAATTTTTTTGTTGCTGCCGTTGCAACTTATTACGGCTTTCCTGATCTGATGTGGTCTGCCCTGATGATGGCAGCATGCCTGCTGGGCTTTTTGCCTTTTAACTACCCTAAAGCCAAAATTTTTCTCGGTGACATTGGCAGCCAGAGCTGTGGCCTGCTGGCGGGCACATCAGCCCTTTATATGACACGTCATACTCCGCTGCCTTCAGGCTGGCTTCTGGGGCCATCATTACTGTTTCCACTTATTTTTGATGTAACTTTTACTCTGATTCGTCGCACACTGGCCAGGCAGTCTTTAATGCAGGCTCATCGCGGTCACCTTTATCAGGTGCTGCACCGTAGCGGTATGAATGCGGCGCTGATTACTGTGTGCGAATGCCTTTTTGTTGTGTGGGGCGGTGTTGTTGCTGTTTATGTCGCACACCAGCCACCAGTCAGCGGTGTATGCATAGCCCTGCCCCTGTTGCTGCTGCCACAAATGGGCTGGCTGGCTCTGGCTGTTATACGCACAAAAAAACACCCTGTAGGAAGGTGGTAAGAAACATTTATACTTTTTTACAGGGCACCAGACAGAGCTGTAAAAAACCTTAACGGAATTCTTACGCGCACTCTCTTTACGTAATGTATCGCCAGGGCAACACCAGCCGCCACTGGCTAAAACCATAAAAAAACAGCGCCTGCCAGATGGCGAAGCGCTGTCTCTTGCTGCGGGTTAACCGCAATACTCTTCAGATATCAGGCTGCTGCAACGCGCAGACGGCGGCGCACAGGCTGCACCTTCCGGCTCACGTCCTGAGCAACGCTTTCAATGCTTTTGCCAGCTGTTACATCCATAATCGCACAAATCTCTTTAAGATATGCTGCACCTTTAGGTGTGCGCTGCACCAGCACAGAACGACGATCAAGCGGATCAACCTTACGACGTGCCAGGTCAAACTCACCCAGACGGTCAAGAGCACGGGTAATCGCAGGTTTTGATACGTTCAGACTTGAAGCCAGACCACGCACCGTATGTCCGCTCTCATCAAGATAACAGGTCAGAAACACACCCAGCTGACGTGCTGACAGATCAGGGCCTTCACCCTTTACCAGCGCAACCACGGTGTCACGCAGCATTTTAACCAGATCCTGAGCCTGATTCTTATTATTAGCCATGGCCGTTTATCCTTCCTGTTTTAATGCCGATGAGAGTTTTGCAGCAGGCCATCGGCTCCCTGTGACCGGTTCCGGTCGTTATGTCACGATCTTATATAGGAATCGAAACGAATTATAAAAGGACATCAATGCATAACAGGTCTGTAATTTTCACATTTTTTTTATGATTCCGTTTTTTTTTGTAATATTCAGAAGGACATCGCACGCGGCAAAAACTGCTCTGATCGCAGGAGAATCGCCACCTTCAGGCCTGCCAGGCCGGGCGCTGTCATTCCAGGCATATGTATCGATATGCACCCATTTCTGGTCTGGTGTCACAAAACGTTCAAGAAACAACGCGGCTGTAACAGCCCCGGCATGCGGTTTATAGGTAATGTTACTCAGGTCAGCGACTGAGCTGTTTATCCAGCCGGCATACCCATGCCACAATGGCAAACGCCACAGCGGGTCAGCCTGCTGCTGCCCGGCCTCAAGCAAAGCCTGCGCTGCTTTATCGCTGTTCGTAAACAGAGCTGGCAGGTCTGGTCCCAGAGCGACACGGGCTGCACCGGTCAGCGTGGCCATATTCAGCAAAAGCTCAGGCTGATGCTCTCCAGCTTCCGTCAGCAGATCAGCCAGTACGAGTCGTCCCTCAGCGTCGGTATTGCCAATTTCCACCGTCAGGCCTGCACGGCTTTTCACCACATCAAGCGGACGCATAGCGCGGCCTGAAACACCGTTTTCAACACACCCCAGACGCACTTCAAGGCGTATGGGCAGATCCTGCGTCATAATAAGGCGGGCGAGCGCAAGTACTGACGCTGCTCCCCCCATATCCTTCTTCATGCGCAACATACCTGAAGAGGGTTTCAGGTCATACCCGCCCGAATCAAAGCAAACCCCTTTGCCCACGAGGGATAGTAAAGGCGATTTTTTAGAGGCACCACTTCCCTGCCAGCGTGCAACAGCAACGCGGGGGCGTCGCTCTGACCCCTCACCCACATGTGCAACGAGCGGATAGTTTTTACGAAGCTCTTTACCTTTAATAACGTCAACCTCTGCCCCCAGTGAGGTCAGAACGTCATACGCTGCCTGAGCCAGCTGCTTTGGCCCTAACAGGTTAGCCGGCATGTTAATAAGGTCACGGGCCAGCCAGACAGAGCGCGCCGTCTCAACAGCCTGCCCTTTACTTTCTTCTTTCGTAACAACAAGCCGGGTTTTCTGTCCGGGTTTATCCTTTGCTTTAAGAGCATAGCGGTAGGCTCCGAGACAGAAGCCAAGAAGAACATCATCGCGCTCAATATCGTCCGGCATTTTTGCCTGCCAGTCACCTGATGGCAGGTCACGTGCCAGCTGGCCGAACTGATAAGGATGCCGCTGCCCCGCAGGCTCAAGCCCTATAAAACAGACAGGCACACCGTTTTTGCCCTGTACATTCAGGAACTGACCAGGCTTGCCGGAAAAATCGCATGCGTGCGCAAAAGCAATACCTTCCTTGCTCAGTACTTCACTGAGAACTGCATCTTCACCGGCGCGTACGCCATAGACAAACCGTTCCTCTGATGCAGAGTCTGCTGTCACGACAAGGCATTCGGCAGCCCGAACATGCAGCTTTTGTTTTTTCTCTGCCATAAAAATGCGCTCCTCTGTGCGTTCTGATACAGAGCCGGATGCAGCAAGCCTTGCTTTTCTTCTCCGGCCGGATGACCATGGAAGCACAATGAATACCCAACGTCACCTGTCTGTTCGCCCCCGCCCCGCCCAGCCAGACATGCAGGCCCCTGTCAGAGCGATTCTTGGCCCCACCAACACGGGCAAAACGCATCTGGCACTAGAGCGTATGCTGGCACACCCCTCTGGCATTATGGGCTTTCCACTTCGTCTGCTCGCGCGTGAAAATTACGAGCGCATGGTTAAGCTTAAAGGTGTGCGCCATGTCGCCCTGATTACAGGGGAGGAGAAGATTATTCCGCCCGGCGCGCGCTGGTTCTCCTGCACGACTGAAGCCATGCCACTCGACAGGCCTGTCAGTTTTATTGCGATTGATGAAATTCAGCTCTGCGCTGACCCTGAGCGTGGGCATATTTTCACTGACAGGTTACTAAACGCCCGCGGACAGGAGGAAACCCTCTTTCTCGGGGCTGAGACCATTGCGCCTCTGCTACGCAGTCTTGTACGCCACATTGAGATTGAAACGCGGCCACGCCTGTCAAACCTGAGCTGCACCGGCTTTACCCGCCTCAGCCGCCTGCCACCACGTACGGCAATTGTCGCCTTCTCGGCGGGAGATGTGTACGCCATAGCCGAGATGATCCGCCGCCGCCGGGGCGGATGTGCCATTGTTATGGGGCAGCTCTCACCCCGTACACGCAATGCACAGGTCGCCCTGTATCAAAATCGCGAAGTTGATTATCTGGTTGCGACAGATGCCATAGGCATGGGCCTGAACATGGATATTCACCATGTCGCCTTTGCAGGGTTATCAAAATTTGACGGCTCAGGCCGCCGCTTTCTGAGTGCACCTGAAATTGCACAGATTGCCGGCCGTGCCGGCCGTGGCACTCTTGATGGCACCTTTGGCACCACAGGCGATTGTCCGCCTTTGTCAGAAAACATAACAGAAGCTGTTGAAACGCATCAGTTTGAGCCGCTGCATCATCTTTACTGGCGCAACAGTTCGCTCGATTACAGCTCTCCTGACGCCCTGCACGCCAGCCTGTGCCGCAAAACACCGGCAGCAGGGTTGTGGAGCGCACCCCCCGCCTCTGACCTGCTCACACTCATCGCCCTGATGCGTGATACGACTATACAAAATTTATGCCAGGCTCCCGGGCACGTACAACTGCTGTGGGATGTTTGCCAGATTCCTGATTTTCGTAAACTGGGCGAAGACAGTCATATTCGCCAGTGTGCACAGATTTTTGTCACACTGCGCCGTAAAGGCCGTCTGCCTTCTGACTGGCTGGAAACACGCCTGGTTAACCTTGAACGCACCGAGGGCGACATTGAAGACCTGATGCACCGCCTGATGGGAATTCGTTTATGGGCCTACGTTGCCAACCATATCGACTGGGTTGAAAAGCCCGAACACTGGCGCGCCCGCACCCGCACTGTTGAAGACGCACTCTCTGACCTGTTGCACGAACGCCTGGCCGCACGCTTTGTCGATAAACGGGCCACGAACCTGGCACGCAGGCTTGAAGAGGCCGACAGTGCCCCTCTGCTTTCAGCTATTACCAGAACAGGCGAAGTCAGCGTTGAAGGCCACCCTCTTGGCAGGATGCACGGCTTCCACTTTGTACCGGATGCTGACGTTTCTGCTCCCGACCAGAAACTGCTGCTGCGTGCCGCACGCCGCGCAGTAAGAAGCGAAATACCTCGCCGGGTCGCACAGTTTCTCCAGACTGAAGATGAAGCCCTGACTCTTGACCTCTCTACCGGTGCCTTATTGTGGCAGGGTGATCATATCGCCTCTCTTCAGGCCGGAGAGACACTGTTCAGACCTAGTATCTGTGTCACTGGCTCTGATTTTTTAGAAACAGCACACCGGGAACGAATTCGCGTACGCCTGAATGAGTTTGTAACAAAGCGCATTATCACAATACTGAACCCGCTCTTTCGGGCTGTTAAAGCTGTTGCTGATGTGCCTGTTCTGCGCGGCATAATGCATGAGCTGCTTGAACAGGGGGGCATTATGCCTCTGCCTGCCGCTGAGTATCTGACACATAAAAATGCCGCCACACTCAAAAAATACGGGATCATATCAGGGAGCAGTACACTCTACAGCACAGCGGCCATGCGCCCTCAGGCCATGCGCCTGCGTGCCCTGCTACTCGCTGTTCAGACAAACCAGCAGCTACCTCCGCTGCCACATGCTGGTGCTGTTTCGTTTAAACATAGCGCACTGCCCTCTGAGACCAGCGCTGCAACGCTCTTATTACTCAGCAAAATCGGGTGGGTCAGAAGCGGACCATTATGGATCCGACTCGATATTGCTGAAGAAACCCGTAAAAGACTGCACACGCTGACCAGAAGCGGTGCCAAACCTATACCGGCTGATATTGCCAGCCGGCTCGGCAGTTCCCGGTCCGCTCTTCCCTCAGTCTTAAAAGGGTTGTCTTTGCGCCTTAAGATGCCTGAAATACTCTCTGAAAATCAGATTGGCCCTCAGGCTCCTGTTCTTTTGTACTCTCAAAAACCAGCAGCCGCGAAGCGCTTCCCCTCGCCGCGCAAACGCAAAAGAGTGCAGAACATACCACCTGCATCAGGCCCGTTTGCAGCCCTTGCCGTACTGCAATCACGCTCATAAGGCTTTCAGCACCTGACAGGAAAAAAAGAATACATTTTGTAAACCGCTTGCCATGAACGACAAACCGCATCATATCATGCGCCATACTTTGTGGTGCGACTGCCTGTAGTCGTGCCTTGTTTGCCCCCCGGCCAGATATCACGTCAGGCCCCCAGATAATTTCGGAGAAAGCAATGACCTACGTGGTCACTGAAAACTGCATCCGCTGCAAATTCATGGACTGTGTAGAAGTCTGCCCTGTTGACTGCTTCTATGCTGGCGAAAACTTCCTGGTTATTAACCCCGACGAGTGCATTGACTGCGGCGTGTGCGAACCGGAATGCCCGGCTGAGGCTATCTTCCCTGACAGTGACGATCGCGCAACTGCATGGGCAGAGCTGAACGCTTCTTACGCAGAAAAATGGCCCAACATTACCCGTAAGGGCACACCACCTGCTGATGCAGAAGAATGGAAAGACAAGCCCGGTAAGACCGATATGCTTTCTCCCGAGCCACATAAAGCCTGAGGGTTACCGCTTTTATCCTGCGGTTCGGAATGCGCTCTTCCTGTTTCAGGCGAGCGCATTTTTTTTAGGCATATGATTACATGAGCCTGAAGCCGGGCATAAAAAAACCCCGGGGCATTACCCCCGGGGTTTTTTATTGTTCAGGCCGGCATCATACCAGCCTGAAACTATGTCTTATCGGGACATCATCTGCACAGCAGCATTATTCATAACGAACAATGTACCGATGATTACGATGCTGACAAAGCCAATCGTAAACACGAAGCAGATATTGTTCCAGCGATGCTCTGAATGACCACCCATATGCAGGAAGTAGTGCAGATGCACCACAACCTGGATGATAGCCAGAAGAGACAGCGTCAGGATTGTCGCTGAAGGAGACAGGCTGTGCGTTACAACGATAGCAAACGACAGGACTGTCAGGATAACGGCGAGAACAAACCCGATAATGTATGAAGATACACTACCGTGGCTCTCACCGGAGGAGGTTGTGTTATGTTCACTCATCAGATCATGCTCGCCAGATATACGTAGGTGAAAACACAGATCCAGACGATGTCCAGAAAGTGCCAGAACAGGCTCAGGCAGGTGAGCTTGCTCATCATACGTTCCGGGATCGTCTTCGTGCCTGCAAGCTGAACCATAAGGGTCAGAATCCAGAGCAGACCAAAGCTCACGTGCAGACCGTGTGTTGATACCAGCGTAAAGAACGCTGACAGGAACGCACTGCGGTCAGGACCTGCGCCTTCGTGAATCAGACCAATAAACTCTTTCACTTCGAGGCCAACAAAGCCCAGCCCCAGCAGGAACGTAATGCCCAGCCAGACAATAACCTTGTTAATCTCATTTTTATGGGCAGCAATCATGCCAAACCCATAAGTGATAGAGGAAATCAGCAGTAATGCTGTCTCGAGGGCAAGGCCCCCGATTTCGAAAAGCTGGTGGCCATTAGGGCCACCGTTAAACTGGTTACGCAGAACTGCAAAGGTCGCAAAAAGCGTACCAAAGATAATGCAGTCCGTCATGAGGTAGACCCAGAACCCGAACACTACCGGAGACTCGTGGTGGTGCTCGTCGTGGCCTGCGGTCTGAATAGTTGTATCGTGTGCCATTATTCAGCTGCCTGTGCCATCAGTTGACGGGAATACTCTTGCTCAGTGCGGGCAACTTCTTCAGCCGGAATGTAGTAGTCGATGTCTTTATCAGCACTACGAATAATAACCGTAGCGATGATGCCAACAAGACCAATAACAGCAAGCCACCAGATATACCAGATCGCAGCAAAACCCAGAACAAAAGCAAATATACCAGCTGACAAACCAGCGGCAGTATTTCTGGGCATGTGAATAGGTGCATACTGCACACCTTCACCAGCACCACGTGTATTAATGCCGTGCTCTTTATCATGCATGTATGCATCAAGCTCATGCACGTGAGGAACGATAGCAAAGTTATATACAGGAGGAGGAGAAGAAGTAGACCACTCCAGAGTGCGACCATTCCACAGATCACCGGTAAGATCACGGTTTTCAGGAAGGTTGCGATCACGGATAGAAACGTAGAGCTGTGTCAGCTGACAGACAATGCCAAGCAGAACCAGAACCGCACCGAACATAGCAACCAGAATCCATGGGTACCAGTTAGGATTGTCATAATGGTTCAGACGACGGGTCATGCCCATGAAGCCAACAACATAGAGTGGTGTGAAAGCAAAGAAGAAACCAAAGAACCAGAACCAGAAGGCAGCAATGCCCCATGATTCATTGAGCTTGAAGCCCATAACTTTGGGGAACCAGAAGTTCATGCCACAGATGTAACCGAAGTAAACACCACCGATAATCACGTTATGGAAGTGAGCAATCAGGAACAGAGAGTTGTGGAGAACAAAGTCAGCGCCAGGAATAGCCAGCATAACGCCGGTCATACCACCAATGGTGAAAACCACCATGAAGCCAACAGCCCAGTACATGCAGGCGTGGAACTGAACGCGCCCTTTGTACATGGTGAACATCCAGTTAAACAGCTTCACACCCGTCGGGATGGAGATAACCATTGTAGCAATACCAAAGAAGGCATTGACATCAGGACCTGCACCCATGGTGAAGAAGTGGTGAACCCAGACGAGGAAAGACAGAATCATGATCGAGCAGGTTGCATAGACCATGGTGGCATAGCCAAACAGAGGCTTGCCTGAAAACGCAGGAACAACTTCTGAGAACACGCCAAAAGCTGGCAGAATCAGAATGTAAACTTCAGGATGCCCCCATGCCCAGATCAGGTTGAGGTAAAGCATCTGATTACCGCCACCGTCATTGGTGAAGAAGTGCATACCCAGATAACGGTCAAGACCCAGAAGTGCCAGAGCAACTGTCAGGACAGGGAACGAAACCATGATCAGAATAGAAGAACAAAAAGCAGTCCAGGTGAAAACAGGCAGTCTCATCCAGCTCATGCCAGGAGCACGCATTTTCACGATGGTCACAAAGAAGTTCACACCGGTCAGCAGCGTACCGACACCAGCTATCTGCAATGCCAGAATATAGTAATCGACACCGACACCAGGACTAAACTGCTTTTCTGACAGAGGCGGATAAGCCAGCCAGCCACACTGTGAGAACTCACCGATAAACAGAGAAACGTTTACCAGAATGAACCCGACAGCTGTCATCCAGAAGCTAAGGTTGTTCAGGAACGGGAATGCAACGTCACGTGCACCAATCTGCAGAGGCACGATGAAGTTAAACAGACCTGTCATGAACGCCATAGCCAGGAAGAAGATCATAATCGTGCCATGAGCACTAAAGATCTGGTCATAATGTTCAGGCGGCAGATAACCAGGGCTGCCGTTAAATGCCAGGGCCTGCTGGCTACGCATCATAATCGCGTCAGCAAAACCACGGAAAAGAGCAACCAGAGCCAGAACGATATACATTACCGCCAGGCGCTTATGATCGACAGAGGTAAACCACTCTTTCCAGAGGTAACCCCATTTACCAAAATATGTAATCAGCCCCAGGACAGCAAGGCCGACAACGGCAACGCCCGCAAATGTACCGACAAGAATCGGTACATGAATGGGGATAGCCGATAGAGATAATTTCCCTAACATTAATCCTGTTCCTTCATATTCATGCCGGACATTGCAGACTCCATACGACCGTCAGGAGCAACTTTTTTATGCATGACCATACCGTTGTTATATTTACCGACAATTGAGTCGAACATGTCAGGCTCAACGTGAGCATAAAATGCATAAGGATTCTTTACGCTCGGCTTCAGAAGCTGTTCGTAAGTCTCTTTATTCAGCTGATCGGAGGAAGCTTTAACTTTCTCTACCCAGTCTCTGTACTCTTCAGCATTCATAGCAAGAGCTACGAACTTCATGTCAGAGAAACCTTCGCCGCTAAAGTTAGCTGAAAGGCCCTGATACTGACCTGGCTCGCTGGCCATCAGATGAAGCTGCGTCTGCATTCCGGCCATGGCATAAATCATTGAGCCAAGACGTGGAATAAAGAAAGAGTTCATAACGGAATCAGAAGTGATAACGAAATGGACTGGTGTATTAACCGGCATAGCAAGCTGGTTAACTGTCGCAATACCCTCTTCCGGATAAATAAACAGCCACTTCCAGTCGAGAGCGACCACCTCAACCTCAACAGGCTTTGTCGTCGCCTGAGCTTCTAACGGCCTGTAAGGGTCGAGAGAATGACAGGTCTTATAGGTAATCGTGGCAAGAAAGATGATGATGAGAACCGGGATACCCCAGATCACAACTTCAATCTTGTTCGAGTGACACCACTTAGGCAGATATTCTGCACTGGTGTTTGACTGGCGATAATGCCAGGCAAACAGCACCGACAACAGGATAGTCGGGACAACCACAATCAGCATTGCAATTGATGAGGTCACAATAAGAGATTTAATTTCCTCACCAACCGGCCCTTTCGGGTCGAAAACACCTGCATCACACCCGGCAAGCAGCAACGCTGACGATAAGCCACCCAATCGTGCCATCCTCGCCAGTAACTTGTTTTTCATCGCACGCCTCTTGGTTCTGACATAAAATTAACCTCAACTTCAAGCACTTCGCGTAGCCATACAGACTACAGCAACACGAAGAGCACGCTCATGCTCTTCTGCCAGACAATGACGTGGCATAACAGAAGAATGAAAACGCTTTGGGCCTTAGTCTATTCCTAAAGCAGAGATTCTCAATGTCTGAAAAAGTCCATCTGCCCTGCATTTTCTCAGGGGCATCAGGCCTTAAAGCCTTCTTTGCGGTAATATTGCACAGATTTCTGACGGTAACAGTTTGTTGTTTTTAAAGAGCTGACATACTTCACTAATTGTTACGAAATATTTCAAATTCATAAAAAGTGATGAATTAACCATTGAAAAACAGTTAATTAAATAAAAAAAATCATCACATGGATTAAAAATTACAAACATACATAAAATATACAACTACCCCTGATTTTACCTCATAAAAGCATACTCTTTTGGTACTGATTACTATTTTCCTGCAATTATTTTTTCATAAAAAAACCCGACATTTCTGCCGGGTTTTTACGTTCGAGATGCATAAAAAATTATTACAATATAAAAACAATATAAAAAACTTAACTATCAGAATTACGCACACCCATAAAATTTAACAAAAACTGAAACAGGTTAATGAAGTTCAGATACAGAGCAAGGGCGTCATAAACGCTGCGTTTCGCTGTAATCTCAGGTGCCTCATACATTGCATACTGAGAGTATGTAACGCGAATCCGCTGCGCATCATAAGCTGTAAAAGCCGTAAATATGAACACACCAATCACGCTATAAATAAAATAGACAGCCGGGCTTTTCAGAAAAATATTTACAAAACCAGCAATAATCAGACCAAACAGCCCCATCATCAGAAAAGAGCCAAATTTCATCATATTTGCTTTTGTTGTGTATCCCCACAAAGAGGTCGCAGCAAACATGCAGGACGTCACCAGGAAAACCCGCATAACAGACGTACCGGTATAAAGAACCAGAATACTCGAAAGGCTGGCACCCATCGTTGCGCAAAGCAGCCAGAACAATGTCTGAGCAGCCTGTAACGACAGCCTGTTAATGCCAAAAGACATAACAAGTACAAATGCCAGAGGCGCCATCATAACTACAATGCCCAGCATAGTCGGGCTTTCCACCAGCCCGCCGGCACGTGGCACAGCATGGAAAAGCAGATGCCGCAAACTGCCAGAGGCAACCACATAAGCCACTATAGCAGTAAGCAGCAAACCTGACGCCATCCAGTTATAAACGCGCAGCATGTAAGCCCGCAGGCCGGCATCAAGGCTCGCTCCCTGTGCACCCCACCCCGAGGTGGTGGCTGATGATCGGAAGTCGTGACCAAACGACATGTTTTACTTCTCCTTAAATGATGAAGAGACCAGCTTTTGTTGTCATCTCGTAGTCATTATGCACTATACGATAAAAAGAAGGATTTGTATTGTATTGTGTGAGACCTCTGCCCTGTTTTCGTGCTGCTCTTGAGCGTGACAGCGTCAGGGACAATCAGCTGCTGGCTTTTTTCCTGCCTGAAACATAAGGTTATAAAGACGAGGATTCAATGTATCTTACCCTCGGAATTACACTCCCTGAAAGTATTCGGGCTCCTCTGGCTGAACTCCAGCACTCTTTCTGGACAGAATACTGGGAACCGGTTTCCTTTTTAATGCTGCCACTCTGCATTATCGGCACATTACCCTCACGCCAGGCAGCGGCCGAACTTGATCACGCGCTCAGCACATTACCCATCACGCCGGATATGCCACTTGATCCTGAACATTTTGATGTTTTTTCACGTAATGAAACTATTTCACTCGAAGTCAGAGTCCGCTCAGCACAACTCAGACATCTGAGTCTGAAAACAGACACTCTTTTAAAGCGAATCGGTATTAAACCTGTCCGTCCGGCAACCCCTCTGACAATCCCGTTCTGCAAAGTTTCGCAGGTTGCCCCTGAAGATATCAGCGCCTGGATGCAGCTTCACCACGCTTTTCGCCTTCCGGCCACAACAGTAAGTACACTCACACTTTTTAGCTCATGGAAGACCGAACAAACTGTGCACTACACAGAAGAAGAAAGCTACCCTACGCAACTGCATGCCTCATAACCATCCGTTATGTCATGATAGTGAGTTGAAAAGATGGTAATTAACCGTAATAAGAACCGCAAATTCCTGCTCGGTTTCCGTCAGGAAAAAGAGTAGACCATATCGGAACAGTAACGGATAAAACCAGCTGATCCGCCAACATTTTGTTTTTTCCTCACCACCAGCCCGAGGACACGAACGGTATGACCCGATACGCCCCCCTTAAGAGATATTCTCTGCAAGGGTTGCTCGCAGCAGGAACAATTTTTGCTGCATCTATGTCTCTGACACCTCTTTCTGCCCAGGCCGCACCTGTAGCCGACACGGGGCAGGCTATCATCCATGCGGATGATCATCCTGAAAACTGGCTAAGTTACGGTCGCACCTACAGCGAGCAGCGCTATAGCCCCCTGGACCAGATTAACCGCTCAAACGCGGATAAACTGAAACTGGCATGGTATTTTGACCTTGATACCAACCGTGGTCAGGAAGGCACCCCGCTGGTTGTCGATGGCGTCATGTATGCCACAACCAACTGGTCTAAGATGAAGGCACTGGATGCAGCAACCGGTAAACTTCTGTGGGAATATGACCCCAAGGTACCAGGAAACATTGCTGACCGCGGCTGCTGCGATACTGTAAACCGTGGCCCTGGATACTGGAACGGCAAAGTATTTTTTGGCACTTTTGACGGCCGTCTGGTCTCTCTCGATGCTAAAACAGGCAAAAAAGTCTGGGAAGTCAACACAATCCCGCAGGATGCCGCTCTGGGCAAACAGCGTTCTTATACTGTTGACGGTGCCGTTCGTATTGCCAAAGGTCTGGTTCTTATCGGCAACGGCGGGGCAGAATTTGGTGCCCGCGGCTTTGTTTCTGCCTTTGATGCAGAAACCGGCAAGCTGAAATGGCGTTTTTATACCGTACCAAACAATAAAAATCAGCCCGACCATGCCGCATCTGACGATGCGCTGATGAACATTGCCTATAAAACATGGAGCCCGACAGGTGCCTGGACACGCCAGGGCGGCGGCGGCACTGTGTGGGACTCGATCGTATATGACCCGGTCACAGATCTGGTGTACCTGGCCATCGGCAACGGCTCTCCATGGAACTACAAATACCGCTCCGACGGTATTGGCGATAACCTCTTCCTGGGCAGCATCGTTGCTATCAGACCTGAGACAGGCGAATATGTCTGGCACTTCCAGGAAACCCCGATGGACCAGTGGGATTATACCTCAGTTCAGCAGGTTATGACCCTGGATATGCCCATCAATGGCGAAATGCGCCATGTGATCGTGCATGCACCTAAAAATGGCTTCTTCTACATTATCGATGCCAAAACCGGTGAATTCATCTCCGGCAAAAACTATGTCTATGAGAACTGGGCTCAGGGTCTTGACCCTAAAACGGGTCGTCCGATCTTCAACCCCGACGCTCTCTGGACCCTGACCGGCAAAGAATGGTACGGCATCCCTGGTGACCTGGGCGGCCATAACTTCGCGGCCATGGCTTACAGCCCGAAGACAAATCTGGTCTACATCCCGGCACAGCAGGTTCCGTTCGTTTATAAAAACCAGGTTGGTGGCTTTAAGCCTCATAAAGATTCCTGGAATCTCGGGCTGGACATGGCCAAAATTGGCCTGCCTGACACACCCGAAGCCCGTACGGCATTCATGAAAGACCTCAAAGGCTGGATTATTGCCTGGGACCCGCAGAAACAGAAACCCGCCTGGACTGTTGACCATAAAGGTCCATGGAACGGTGGTATTCTGGCAACCGGTGGTAACCTCCTCTTCCAGGGTCTCGCTAATGGTGAGTTCCATGCCTATGACGCAACCAATGGCACAGACCTGTTCCATTTTGACGCACAGAGCGGCATCATCGCACCACCAATTACCTATAGCGTAAACGGCAAACAGTACGTTGCGGTAGAAGTGGGCTGGGGCGGTATTTATCCGTTCTTTATGGGCGGCATGGCCCGTACCTCTGGCTGGACAGTTAACCACTCACGTGTTGTCGCTTTCGCACTTGAAGGTAACGCTGCTCTGCCACCACAGAACGACAGGGGCTTCCTGCCGGTTAAACCTCCTGCACAGTATGATACCAAAGTGACAGAGCAGGGTTACTTCCTGTTCCAGACCTACTGTGCTGCCTGCCATGGTGACAACGCTGAAGCCGGTGGTGTGCTGCCTGATCTGCGCTGGTCCGGGTCTATCCGCCACCAGGATGCCTTCTATAATGTTGTAGGGCGTGGTGCACTGACCGCCTACGGTATGGATCGCTTCGATGCGAACATGAAGCCTGACCAGATTGACGATATTCGTCAGTACATTATCAAACGCGCCAATGAGACCTATCAGCGCGAAGTTGATGCCCGTAAAAACCAGCAGAATATCCCTGCTAATCCGACTCTTGGTGTCACGCCATGAGATGCGACACGAGTCATACAGTACTTCCGCCCTCAAGCACCTCGCGGGGAAACGCAATGATTAAAGGACTCAAAGCAGCTCTTGGAACCGTCTTTGTGGGTCTTCTGGCAGGCACATCGCTCGCCCATGCCCAGAGCACAGACGGTGAGCTGATTAAAAAAGGCGAGTATCTTGCTCGCCTTGGTGACTGCGTAGCCTGTCATACAAGCCTGCATGGTAAGGTTTTTGCCGGTGGCCTGGCTATTCAGACCCCTGTTGGCACCATCTACTCCACCAACATCACACCTGATGCGGCAGATGGTATCGGAACGTATACAGAGGAACAGTTTGCTGACGCCGTAAGACGTGGCATTCGTAAGGATGGCAGCACCCTCTACCCTGCTATGCCTTACCCTTCCTTCTCGAACATTCCTGATGACGACATCAAAGCGATGTATGCCTATTTCATGCACGGCGTGAAACCGGTTGCACAGCCTAACAAAGCGGAAGATATTACCTGGCCGCTTTCTATGCGCTGGCCACTGGCCGTATGGCGCATGATGTTCGCCCCGACACCAGCACCCTTTACACCGGCACCAGGTACAAAACCTGATGTTGCCCGTGGCGAATTTATTGTCACAGGCCCCGGACATTGTGGCGCCTGCCATACACCCCGTGGTTTCGCCATGCAGGAAAAAGCAATGAACGCCTCTGGCGGTCCTGTTTACCTGAGCGGCGGTGGCATTATTGATAACTGGATCGCACCAAGCCTGCGCAGTGACCCTGTTCAGGGCATCGGTCGCTGGTCTGAGGACGATATTGTCGAGTTCCTTAAATCAGGCCGTACTGACCATGCAGCTGTGTTCGGTGCCATGGCTGACGTTGTAGGCTGGAGCTCTCAGTATTTCACAGACTCTGACCTGCATGCCATTGCCAGTTACCTGAAATCTCTGCCTGCTGTACCTGCACCTCAGGGTGACTATAAATACGACCCGTCAACAGCACAGGCTCTTGATTCAGGCAACACAGCTATCACAGCCGGCGCAAAAACATATGTTGAACAGTGCGCTATCTGTCACCGTAATGACGGTGGTGGCGTGCCTCGTATGTTCCCGCCACTGGCAGGCAACCCTGCTGTTGTGTCTGACAACCCGACATCTGTCGCGCATATCGTTGTTGATGGTGGCATTCTCCCACCCACCAACTGGGCGCCATCAGCTGTTGCAATGCCAGCTTACAAAACAACGCTGTCTGACCAGCAAATCGCTGATGTTGTGAACTTTATCCGCACCTCATGGGGCAATAAAGCACCAGCTAACGTTACAGCTTCTGACATTCAGAAACTGCGCGTTACGCATACGCCAATCGATGCACCAACACGCACATGGGGCAAAGGTGGTGTTGATACCGCAACATGGGGTCTGTTCTATCCACAGCCTTATGGTGCCGGATGGACGTTTGCACCGCAGACCCACACAGGTGAAGACGACGCTCAGTAAGACCTGAGCTAAGACATAGTGCTTCTGATTTATCAGGAGCACACGTCAAAAAGCCCCGCGACGAGCAATCATCGCGGGGCTTTTTTTATAGCGGTTATCAGACCGTGCTGTGATTATTGTATAAAAATAATCCGTATATCGTTGACATTCACCATAGTCGGGCCGGTTATCACGAGGTCATCCGTCGCGCTGAAATAGCTATAACTATCGTGCCCTTTCAAAAAATCAGATGCACTTAACCCAGCCTGCTGTCCCCGCATTAACGTATCCGGGGTAATGATCGCTCCGGCAGCATCTTCCGTGCCATCAATACCATCGCTGTCACCTGCCAGAGCCCATATACCTGCCTCACCTGCCAGAGCCTGAGCAGCAGCAAGCAAAAACTCTGTGTTGCGCCCTCCCCGGCCTGCAGCTTCCCCCTTACGAATCGTCACTGTTGTCTCACCACCGCTCAGCAACACAACAGGCCCGGCAACAGGTAAACCATGCTGCCTGACCGAACGCGCCACCCCCGCCAGTACAACACCAGCGGCAGCGCTCTCGCCTTCTATCGCATCACCCAGGATAAGTGATGCAACACCCGCTTTTTCAGCCTTTTCTGCAACGGCTTTTAACGCCTGAAGCGGTGTTGCGATCATGTGCACCGCGCCATTAACCTGCCGGGCCTGAGTGCGTTTTTTTTCTGTCTCAGCTTCTTTAAACAACGCGACCCGGGCACTGTCAGGCAGCTCAATGCCATAACGCTCAATAATATGCAGAGCCTCCGCCGCTGTGGCGGAAGAGAATATCGTTGGCCCGCTGGCGATAACCCCCGGGTCATCACCAGGCACATCGCTCATGACAAAAGTTTCAACCCTGGCCGGGTAAGCCGCCTGCGCCAGCTTGCCACCTTTAATGGCTGACAAATGACGACGCACAGCATTCATTTCAGAAATTGTCGCCCCTGAACGCAGGAGCGCTTTATTCACACTCTGCTTTTCCTCCAGGGTTACGCCTTGCACCGGAGACACCAGCAGCGACGACCCGCCACCTGAGATCAGCGCAATAACCATGTCCTCAGGGCCAAGCCCCGATACAGCCTTTAAAATAGCCTGAGCTGCCGATTCGCTACGGGCATCAGGTACAGGATGAGAGGCCTCAAGAATAGTAATATGACGTGTTGGCACCGCATGGCCGTCACGGGTAACGACAACACCTTCAAGGGGCACATCCGGCCAGGCATTTTCAAGGGCAGCAGCCATAGCAGCTGAAGCTTTGCCTGCCCCGACGACAACGCAGCGTCCTTTCGGTTTCTCAGGCAACATGCCAGCCAGAACAAGAAAGGGCTGCACACTGGCAACGGCCTCTTCAAATAACGAGCGCAAAAACTGTCGCACCTGCTGGTCTGACCAGTATACCGGGGACTGAGGTGACATATGTCTTACTCCTGATCAACACGAATGCTGACACTGTTCCATAAAGCAATGTCAGCTGTCTTGTCGCAAGCGCGTTACAGCACCCGGTCAGGAAATTACATGCGCGTGAGGCGTAAAGTGCTCAGAGTGCCTTTTCGAAATCAAGTCCGAAATCAAGCGCTTTGACAGAATGAGTAAGCCAGCCCAGCGAGAGCAGATCAACCCCGGTCTGCGCAATAGCAGGAGCTGTTTGCGGGGTAATACCGCCTGAAGCCTCAGCAAGAAACCGGCCATCAATACGCTGCACTGCGGCCCTCAGATCATCGGGCGACATATTATCAAGCAGCACAGCATCTATATGCTTTTCGTTCAGAATCGCATCGAGCTGGGCGAGCGTATCAACCTCAACCTCAATTTTGACCATATGCCCTGCCGCTGCCCGTGCGCGTGCCACAGCGGCGCCCACACTACCTGCCAGCGCGATATGATTATCTTTGATCAGAATAGCATCATCAAGGCCCATACGGTGACTGACACCGCCGCCTGCCCGCACAGCATATTTCTGAATCGCGCGAAAACCCGGCAGTGTTTTACGGGTGCAGCAAATCTGTGCTTTTGTACCTGCAATACTACGCACAACCTCCGCTGTGGCAGAGGCAATACCGCTAAGGTGAGAGAGGAAGTTAAGCCCCACACGCTCGCCCGTCAGCACAGCGCGGGCAGAACCTTCAACAACTGCCACAATATCCCCGGCAGCAAGGGTATCTCCCTCAGCTTTCAGCCGTTCAAAATGCAACTGCGGGTCTGTCAGGTGAAAAGACAGACGCATCAGGTCCAGTCCTGCCAGAACGCCTGCTTCACGGCTTCTGACCACGACCCGCACACGATCGCTCTCGCCAATCAGGGCCCCGGTTGTAATATCCCCTCCGCGCCCCAGATCTTCAAGCAGACCGGCACGCACCAGAGGTTCAAGCATAATATCGGGCAGAGGGAATAACATCCGGTGATTTCCTGAAAGAAAAAACAGCGATCAGACAGCGAGCATACGCTCAATAGCCAGGCGGGCCGGTTCGGCTACGGCCTCATCTACCGTGACCGGCACAGTCTGCGTTTCGAGCGCATGACGTATTGCTGCAAGTGTAATGCGCTTCATATGCGGGCACAAATTACACGGACGCACAAAGTTAACATCAGGATGCTGTACAGCGAGATTGTCACTCATTGAGCACTCTGTCACCAGCAGTACACGCGATGATTTTTCAGCTGAAGCAACATAATCTGACATACCCGCCGTCGAACCTGAAAAATCAGCCTCAGCCACTACCTCTGGCGGGCATTCAGGATGAGCCAGCACAACAAGACCGGGGTAAGCTTTGCGCCACTCACGAATTTCTTGCGGGGTAAAGCGCTCATGCACTTCACAATGACCTTTCCAGGTGATGACTTTCACCCCTGTTTCTTTCGCAATATTCTGCGCAAGAAACTCATCAGGGATCATAATCACTTCCTCAACGCCAAGGCTTTCAATCACCTTTTTGGCGTTCCCTGAGGTACAGCAGATGTCACTCTGCGCTTTTACATCAGCAGATGTGTTCACATAGGTCACGACCGGCACACCGGGGTAACGCTGGCGCAAAAGCTTTACATCATCAGCCGTAATCGACTCAGCCAGAGAACAACCTGCCTCAGCTGAGGGAATAAGGACTGTCTTTGACGGATTAAGCAGCTTGGCTGTTTCAGCCATGAACTCAACCCCGGCCATAACTATAATATCAGCCTCAACGGTCTGTGCCTCACGAGCCAGAGCCAGCGAGTCACCAACAATGTCGGATACACAATGAAAAATTTCCGGTGTCTGATAATTATGCGCCAGAATGACAGCGTTATGCTCCTCCTTCAGTCTGAGGATCGCTGCGACATCATCCGCAAAAGTGGCCCACTCCATAGCAGGAATAACACCCTTTACCCGCTCATAAAGTGCGCTGGCTTTATCCTGCCAGACAAGATCCTGCGAATGCCGGGTCATTATTTTTTTCAACTCCAGAAATCAAAATATTTCCGGAATGTATCGAAGAGTGATCTTTAGCACCAGCCTTTGCCTCACATGCAAGCTGCACTATCATGTGAGGCAGAAACTACAACGCCGTAATGACTGTATCAGTCTTCGTATGAAAGCAAATTTTTTACTGGTATATCAAGCTTCTGTCGGCCGCCGAGGGCTGTCAGCTCGACCAGAAGAGACGCACCGACAACATTGGCTCCGGCCTTACGCAGCAGAGCGACAGAAGCTGCCAGCGTACCACCAGTTGCCAGCAGATCATCCATCACAACCACCCGCTGACCAGGCTTAATTGCATCAGCCTGAATCTGAAGTGTATCACTGCCATATTCCAGATCATACGTATGAGAAATTGTCTCACCAGGCAGTTTACCTGGCTTACGCATCATAAGCAGGCCACAGCCAAGACGGTCGGCCAGAGGAGCCGCGGTCAGAAACCCGCGTGATTCAACCGCTGCGAGCATATCAGGCTGCCATGGCGCAACCTGCCGTGCCACACGTGCCATAGCAATCTGCCAGGCATCAGCATCACGCAGAAGAGTCGAAATATCGTAAAACAGAATGCCTGGCTTAGGAAAGTCCGGAATATTGCGAATATAACGCTTAAGATCGATCTCTTCGCGGTTTGTCATGACTTCTCTGTCCCTTCCTGGTGTCTTCTGAGCTGCAGACATAAAAACGGGTGCACCTCACATCCGCCCTGTCATCCCGCCATCGCAATTGCGGGCAGGGCAAGCCGGCACAGGCTCTACCCCGCCACATGGTCATCAGGCAAGAGAAACCCCGTCAAAGCTGTTAGTTTTTATTCAGAGCTGTTGCAACGGCCTGCACCAGTTCCTTTCGTCTGAAAGGTTTGGCCAGATAAGAGGCTCCCTCAACACCACCTGGCAGATTTGCGCTCTCAGATGTCAGCTCACCCGACATATACACCACAGCCAGCCCCGGATGCTGCCCGGAGAGAACCTGTGACAGAGCAAGACCATCAAACGGTGCCGGAAGCTGGATATCGGTAATCAGCAGATCGAGCTTTTCCTGCTGTGTTGCAATTTCTATCGCCTGCTTACCATCTTCAGCCTCAAGAACTTCATGGCCTGCCATCTGCATAATTGTGACAACGATATCACGAATGGCGGCATCATCCTCAACAACAAGAACACGGGCCTGGCAGGCTTCAGTTTTTACCGCCGTGTCTGCAACCAAAACTTTTGTCTCTTCAAGCTTACAGGTTGTTGCAGCACAAGGCAGCCAGAGTGATACAACCGTACCATGGCCTGTGCCGGTCTCAACCATCACACGACCGTTTACCTGCTGTGAAAAGGCCAGAACCATTGGCATCCCCAGGCCAGTCCCGGCTCCCTCCCCTTTGGTAGTAAAAAACGGCTCAAACAAACGATGCAGCACGTCGTCTGTCATACCGCTGCCTGTGTCTGTCACATCAAGACGAACCCAGTTACCGGCAGGCAGCGGCGTCGGGTCTGACACCACCCGTCGGTGGCGGCCCTCCTCAAGTGGCAAACTCATCAGATCTGTGTTCATAGCAAACACGACATTACGGGCTTCGATTTTGAGCTTACCGCCCTTTGTCATGGCATCACGCGCATTGATAGCCAGATTCAACACAGCACTTTCAAGCTGGGCAGGATCAGCTCTGACTGGCCAGACACCAGCCACATCACAACATTCAACCATGATATGAGAGCCGATAACACGGGCCAGCAACCCGTTAAGAAAAGAGAACAAATCCGAAAACATAAGAGAATCCGGCTTCGTGGTCTGCCGGCGCATAAAGCTTAATAACTGTCCGGTCAGTGCCTCTGAGCGACGGGCGGCATGGGTAGCTGCAAAAATATACTCCTGACGACGTGCAATATCTTCAGGCCCTTCATAATCTGTAACCAGTTCAAGATTACCCAGAATAACCGTAAGAAGGTTTTTAAAATCATGAGCAATGCCTGCTGTGAGCTGCCCGAGGGCTCGCAGTTTCTGCGCTTCACCCAGTGCACGCTCACTACGCAGACGCAGGCTGATATCTGCAATTGTCAGCACAAAACCATGGCGCGATGCGGCACCATCTGCCGCGAAAAAAAACGTACGACACACCTCAAGGTCAGCACCATCGGGGCCTTTACACTCTGTAAGGACGGGTGGAACATCCTCACCACGGTCGAGAAAGGGCTTAATATGGCCAAAAGGCTCAAGAAAAGACATGTTGCCGGCGACCAGCACAGCATTAAGCTCATCATAATGCAGCCCCAGCTTCAGAAAATCTTTCTTAAGCCCGAGGATCAGAGACAGCTGCTCGTTCCAGTGCCACAGGCGCCCGTCAGCACCAAACACAGCCATGCCTAGGCTCAGGCTGTCGAGCGTTGCACGCAGACGAAGTGCCAGGTCACGTGATGAGGCCTCAGCCCTGGCTGCGACAAGTGAAGAACGGTCAAGAACCCACCCAGCAGCAATAAGACTGAGTACACCTGTCAGAACACCCAGCAGCAACAAACGCCGCTGCCAGCCCGTGTTACGCAGCATATCTGCCACGCGCCCTGCCTGATTAAGGGTACTGACCCGACTAAGAACTGACAGATTTTCATCAAGAGCGGAAAGAAGGCTCTCACCCCCCTGAGGCATTTCTGTAACACCTGAGGGCCAGGCCGCAATAGCCTGCAAATTTTGCCCTACCATATTGAGTGATTCAATACGATTAGCGCCGACACGCTCCTGAACCGACCTGAAAGAGCTATAATCAGATAAAGCGTTTTCGAGCTCACCAATGGCTTTGCTGTAGCAACTGGCATCATCAGGCTTATTCCGGGCAAGCCAGGCATAATAGCAAATACGCGCACGGCTCGTCGCACGGTGCAACGTGCGCAGATAACTGCCCGCCGTTGTACTCTGGCGGTCAATATTCCCCCGGCGGGCCATCTCGTTACCAAGCTCGATACTCATAGTACCAAAGGTAACAATTAACAGGCCTGCACCAATCAGTGCCAGAATATGAGCTCGTCTCGCCGGATGCCGCGCCATAATTTATCGGCTCTTTCTCATTGGTGTCATACCATCATGTGTTAGATAAAATGCATCAGAGATACAGATTTCTGCTTATACCTGATCTTTCTGTGCATCTGGCCGAAAAAAACTAATCACCAGCATAACCACGGTGCCAAACAGCATACAGCAGGCCATTGGCAAAGCCGAAACCGCAGAAAACTGCCCCAGAACAACACCAGCCAGAGCACCCAGCACATACTGCATTGTACCTGCAAGCGCCGTTGCTGCTCCGGCAAGAGCTGCATGGTCAGCCAGTGCTCCCATCATTGCATTAGGATAAATAATGCCGGTTGGTGCCAGGGTCAGCAGCATAGCACCGATAATAAACAGCACAGAATATGGCCGTATCTGAGGGGATGCGTAATACTGGGTCCAGATCACGACAGCAACCAGAAGAGCCGCACCAGCCACCGCAATTTTAATTGCAATGCCTAACAGTTTGCCAGCATCAATGCGCCCGACCAGCATACCATTAACCTGTGAGGCACCAATCATAAACACTGAGAAAAAGCCAAAAAGCATCGAAAACTGCAATGGCGTAAAGCCATACATTTTAATGAACACAAAAGAGGCAGCAGTCAGGTAACTGAACTGCATAAAAGTCGAAAAGCCGGTAATCCATGCATGTGAACTAAACGGACGATTACCCAGCAACATGGCATAACGCCCAAGCAGCGTCTCGACTGACAGCGTATTGCGACGCACTGGCGGAAGTGTTTCAGGCAGCAGAGTAAGAACGAAAAAAACCGAAAAAGCACCGTAAGCGGCCGAAGCCCAGAAAATAACCCGCCAGGAGGTTACCGCCACAACCAGCCCCCCCAGCATGGGAGCCAGAATAGGCACAACCCCCATGACCATAACCAGCCGTGACATCATTTTTGCTCCGGCATTACGATCTGGCACCACATCTCTGACGCAGGCGGTTGGAATAACCAGACTGGCAGAAGCTCCGACAGACGCAACAAAACGCGCAACAGAAAAAGTCACAATATCAGTTGCAAACGCACAGACAGCCGAAGCCAGAGCATAAATAAAGCAACCAATAAGCAGGGGACCTCTGCGGCCAAACCGGTCAGAAAGCGGGCCAACACTGAGCTGCCCAATGGCAAGACCGACAAACCAGATGGAGAGTGTAAGCTGCACGTTGCCTGCACTTGTATGCAACGTCTGCTGCATAGCGGGGAAAGCAGGCAGATAAATGTCTGTTGAAATCGGGCCAACAGCCGTCAGAAACCCCAGCAGCAACACCAGCCAGCCAGGTATTTTTTCACCAAATGGATGACCTGTCGCCGTTTTTTGTGATGTGGAAGCAGAAGCCATACGGCACTCCAGAAATTAACAAAAGTTTGCAATTACAAACAAGGCAACTGAAAGCATTACACTATGCTTTCCTGGTATTTTTTAAGTAAAACAAACCGTCAGCACCTGATTATAACCTCTCATCGCGAGGAAAGACTTCTTTTTCAGGTGAAACCAGCCTGCCCAGACGCGAGCCACGCCACAACCATACACCTAGCACAGCAGACAAAACGAATAACCCGCCTCCGGCGACAGCCTGCCATGCGGCATCAAAACGAACACCAGCACCAAGTAAAACAGCAACCAGATTCTGAGGCAGCCCCCCAAGAGCTGTCGCCCCCAGAAAAGGGAAAAACCTCATACCTGAGACGCCACCAAAAATATTCAGCAACAATGAGGATCCTACAGGCAAAAGGCGCAGAGTAAGCACACTCAGAAAAGGCTCCTGCCTTACAAGCACATCAATGCGGCTAAAATACTGCCCCATTTTTTCCCGCGCCCATCCAGGCGCTGCCAGGCGTGACCAGTAAAAACCAGCGGCACACCCGGCACACGAAGCTATAGTTGTCAGCCAGATACCCTCGGCCGGCCCGTAGGCCAGGCCTGCAGCAAAACCAGCAATATGCCGGGGCAGACCAAACGCACACCACAAGGTTGCACCACATATAAAGAGGCACCGCCCTCTGAATCCGTGCCGCAAAAGCTCTGTGCTGCTAAAGATATGATCAAAACCCGGCAGATGGCGCAGCATCACAGCGCCCGCCGCCAGCAAACCAAGCATAATAACGGGACGCAGAACTTTTGTAACGGACTGCATGAAGGTGGGCGAAACAAACGTCATGCACCGGCGCTAGCATTTTCTTGCAGGAACCCGCAAGCAGGGTTTAAACCCTTCAAACAGATATCATCCTGATGACACAAAGGCTGCCATGTCCTCTTCTCCGCTCCGTTCTGCCGATATGGCCCCCCATCATCGCCGGTTAATTTCTGGCTGGCTCTTTGTTCTGAGCTTTATGATTCTGGGGATGATAGCCATTGGCGGCATAACCCGCCTGACTGGTTCGGGCCTGTCAATTATGGACTGGCAGCCTGTCAGCGGTTTTATTCCACCTCTGTCGCATGCCGAGTGGGAGAGGCTTTTTGCACTCTATCAGACCATTCCCCAATATCATCTTCAGCATGAAGGATTTGGTCTGGCCGGTTTTCAGAAAATTTTCTGGGCTGAGTGGATTCACCGTTTCTGGGGCCGCCTGATGGGCCTGGTACTTATTCTGCCACTCAGCTTGTTTATCTATAAAAAAATGATCACCCGAGCTCTGGGTATCAGGCTTTTTATCTTTTTCATTCTGGGTGGTCTTCAGGGTGGTATTGGCTGGGTTATGGTGGCCTCAGGCTTTCGCCCTGGCAGCACAGCTGTCGAACCTGTTAAGCTGGTGCTGCACCTGAGTGCTGCTCTGATTTTATATGTCGCTATTCTCTGGACAGCATTTTCTGTCCGCTGGCCTGCCCCTGCTGCTGAAACTTCAGCTGAGCCCTCAGCTCCTGCACGGCTGGCAAGTGTAATGCTGAAATTTGGGATGGGACTGATTTGCCTGACCATTATTGCCGGTGGCTTTACAGCAGGTACACATGCAGGCTTTGCCTATAATACCTTCCCACTAATGGAGGGGCACCTTATACCCACAAACTATTCTGCATTAAGCCCGATGTGGATGAACTGGATTGCCAACACCGCAGCTGTGCAGTTTGACCACCGGCTGCTGGCAACTCTGACCGCACTGACAATTTTATCAACCCTGGCCATCGGGCTCAAAGCATTTCGCGTGGGGAGTCGCACCCATAATGGTATGATGCTACTGGGGTGGGCTGTGCTGATACAATATGCCCTTGGCGTGACGACATTGCTGCTGGTGGTGCCTGTATGGGCCGGGGCTGTGCACCAGACCTTTGCCGCAGTTCTGCTCGGGGTTATGCTCTTTGTGCTGCATAGCCTGCGCGACAGACAGGCTCTCTCGGACTAACGTTCAGGGGGGCCTCACCTCGCCAGACCGATACAGCCAGAAGGCACAGGCCAGCACCCTGATATTTACCTGCTACCTGGCCATCGTGTATCGAACAGAGACAGCACATAAAAGCAGGGAGCATTCCTCTTGGATAAGCAGACGTCTGACCTGACCTCTCTCCTTGAAGATGCTCTGACAGTCAGGCAAAATCTTTCTTTTTACAGAACTCGCGTCAGAGAGCTCTCCCGGCATTGCGACCAGCAGGAAGCCTCACATAACAAAAGAATAAACGATCTTCAGGCTGAAATTCAGAGCCTGCACCAGCAGGCGGAGGCCTCACGCCATGCACTGGCGAGCCTGAAGGCCTCATCATCATGGCGGCTGACAGCACCACTCAGAGTAATAGCCCGACTGGCACATAAGGGGCTGACCTTTGCAAAGCTTCTCGCGACAGGCCGCTTTGCTGACATCCGCACTCTGTTAAAAAAGGCGGGGGTAACACGTCCCTCCGTTAAAGATTGCGCATATACTCCAGGCGCTATCCTCATTCTTTCCCGACCGGATGATACATCCGGCATGGCACGCGCACTTAGTGCCGCTCTGACGGCTGCTGGCTTTAAAGCTGAGACTGTCAGCTCCATGCCAGATATCTGCACAGCACAGTTCTGTTTTGTCATTAACCCGCAAAAGTTTGAGGAACTTCCTCCCGCTACCCACCGGATATGTGTGCAGCCAGCATTTACACCAGGTTCGCTGCCTGAGAACTATGTGGCAATGTTAAAAGACTCACGGGCCGTACTGGCAGAATCACAGCAGGAGATAGAAGCTCTTGCACAGCAGGGCATTACCTACCCCTCAGTATTTTATGTGCCAGAACCCGGTAGTGAAGGTGATTTTCACTTCTTTCTCTGTCGCCTGATGATGGCTCTGGGAGCAACAGATTTCTCAGCCCTCTACGATCAATGCGCGCAGCATGAAATAAAAACTCAGCTTATTGCGCTCAGCCTACCCGAAACCTTTGAACGCCATGAGTTATTAAAAAGCAAAACCTCTGCTGCGCTGGTGTTTCCTGGTCTGCGTGCCACACCGGGGTGGGTCGGGGCTGCCTGCAGCTTTAAATACCTTGCCAAAAAACTACTTGAGGCCGGGGTCGAACAGGCTCTTATTTTTGAAGATGATGCTGAGTTTACAGAAGGGATGAACCCCGAAGATATTCTCAGCTTTGCTCTGAAAATTCGCCAGGAGCATTGCAGGTGGGATGTCTTTTCGGCCTTCATCTCTGACCTGCACCCTGACGCCACCATCTCCTCAGTGTTTGAGGCAGACGGACGGCAATGTGTTCTGCTTAACCGCATGGTCGGCATGGTGTGCAATGTCTATTCACGCAATGCACTGACACTGATCGCAGAGTGGGATGAAACAAACCCTGATGTCGGACACAACACGATTGACCGTTACCTTGAAGCACATGATGACCTGAAAATCGTCACGACCTGCCCCTTTCTTGTCGGACATAATGAGGAAATGACCTCATCTTTATGGCACGTAAAAAACAGCACTATGAACCATGCCTTCACGACAAGCTCGAACCTGTTATTCGAGAAAATCTGGCAGTTCAGAACAGAGAAAGCTCTTAAACAGGGTAAAGAATAACTCTCACTTCAATATAATCACGCTGCTTTTACATCATTTCGCGCCAGAAACTGAGTTGCCTTCGGCTCATCATGCCTATATGGTCACCCGCATGAATTCCGTCCCTTTCGCCGCTGACCTGATGTGGTGTGCCATAATGGCGCAGGCGAAACGCGCGACTCTGACCTCGGACCTCCTCCTACGACTTATCTGCCCCTGAGCGGTCACAGCGGCCTCGTGCCGTCACGCTTAGGGGATAGTGAACTGTAGCCTGCTTTCCGAACTCAGAATCCGTTTACAAGGACATTTCTCATGTCATTCGATCACCCCTCTTTCGGCAAAATAGACGCAAGCCGCGTCATCATCTTCGACACCACCCTGCGTGATGGCGAGCAGTCTCCCGGGTTCTCAATGAACCTGGCTGAAAAACTGCGTATGGCTGAAGCTCTGGCCACACTGGGTGTGGATGTTATTGAGGCAGGCTTTCCGGTCGCCTCAAAAGGGGACTTTGAATCCGTTAATCAGATCGCCCGACACACGAAAGGGTCTGTCATCTGTGCCCTGGCCCGCACAGGTGGAGCAAAAGATATTGCCGCCGCAGGTGAGGCACTGGCTCAGGCTGAACGCAAACGTATCCACAACTTTATCTCCACCTCTCCGCTGCATATGAAATATAAACTGCGGATGGAGCCGGAGACTGTTCTGGAACTGATTACCACCGGCAATACAGCAGCCCGCAACCTGACAGACGACGTTGAATGGTCAGCCGAAGACGGCTCCCGCACAGACCCTGACTTTCTGTGTCGCTGTGTTGAAGCTGCTATTAAAGCCGGTGCCACAACTATCAACATCCCCGACACCGTAGGCTATGCCACGCCGGAAGACATGCTGCGTATTTTTTCTATGCTGCGTGAGCGCGTACCCGGTGCTGATCAGGTAATTTTCTCAGCTCATAACCATAATGACCTTGGCCTGGCCGTTGCTAACACACTGGCCAGTGTCGAAGGTGGCGCACGCCAGATCGAATGCACTATTAATGGCATTGGTGAACGTGCCGGCAATGCCGCTCTTGAAGAAATCGTTATGGCATTGCGCACCCGCAACGACCAGTACCCGTTCACAACGGGCATCAACACCCCTGACCTGCTGAAGGTGTCACGTATGCTGGCAACCATTACCAGCTTTGACGTGCAGCCGAATAAAGCCATTGTTGGCCGTAATGCCTTTGCTCATGAGAGCGGCATCCATCAGGATGGCGTGCTGAAAAATGCCGCAACCTATGAAATCATGACCCCTGAAAGCGTTGGCTGGACCCGCTCATCACTGGTCATGGGCAAGCACTCAGGGCGTGCAGCCTTCCGTGATAAGCTGAAAAGCCTGGGTTACGATGGCCTGGATGATGCCAAGCTGAACGATGCTTTCTCACGCTTTAAAGACCTCGCAGACCGAAAAAAAGCAGTCTACGATGAAGACATCATCGCTCTGGTAGACGACGAAGTACGTGACCATGCACATATTCGTTTTGAACATCTGAAGCTTGCCTCTGTCTCTGGCCAGCCTTCTGACGCAGAGCTGACGCTTAATGTTGAAGGCAAGGTCATCACAAGTCAGGCAATTGGCAACGGTCCGGTTGATGCAGCATTTAATGCACTTCAGGCTGCATTTCCACATGATGCCAGGCTGGCGCTGTTCTCAGTCGCTGCTGTAACTGAAGGAACAGATGCTCAGGCCCGTACGTCAGTCAGGCTTGAAGAAGACGGAAAAATGGTTGATGGCCAGGGCGCTGATGCAGACACGGTTGTCTCTGCCGTGCGGGCCTACGTTCATGCACTGAACAAATTACTGATCAAACGTGACCGTACGGAGCCTGAAGCACTTACAGTCTGAGCTGATTATACCGGGGGTAAAGCCCTCTCCCCCGGTATAGAAAACAATTGTTAATGTTTTTTCGTAATGTTTCTTGCCGAAAAGGTCTTGTGCCTCAGGTGCTGCATAGGTAATTCCTCCTTCATATGAATTAATCTGATCCATGCAGAGAAAAAGGCCTCACTACTCTGCTGTTACGATCACATAGTGCGGCCCTTAAACCAGGAGTCCTGGATGTTATCTCGTCTGCTAGGTCTCATGTCCGCTGACATGGCAATTGACCTGGGTACTGCTAACACTCTTGTCTATGTTAAAGGGCGCGGCATCGTTCTTAATGAACCGTCAGTCGTTGCGATTACCGAAATTAAAGGCAAAAAGCAGGTCCTGGCGGTCGGGGAAGAAGCAAAGCTGATGGTTGGCCGTACACCGGGCAATATTACTGCTATTCGCCCGATGCGCGACGGTGTTATCGCCGATTTTGATGTTGCTGAAGAAATGATCAAACATTTCATTCGCAAAGTGCATAATCGCCGGGCCTTTACCAGCCCGCAGATTATCGTTTGCGTACCCTCAGGAGCAACAGCCGTTGAGCGCCGCGCCATTCAGGAGAGTGCCGAAAGTGCCGGTGCACGCCGTGTATTCCTGATCGAAGAGCCTATGGCTGCAGCTATCGGGGCCGGCCTGCCTGTGACAGAGCCCTCAGGCAGCATGATTGTCGATATTGGCGGCGGCACAACCGAGGTTGCTGTTATCTCGCTGGGTGGCATCGTTTATGCCCGCTCTGTACGCGTTGGTGGCGACAAAATGGATGACGCCATTATCTCCTACATCCGGCGTACACATAATCTGCTTATTGGTGAGAGTTCTGCCGAGCGCATTAAAATAAAACTGGGGTCAGCCATGATGCCCGACGACCCGGATGACCAGGGCCCCTGGCTTGATGTCAAAGGGCGTGACCTGATTAACGGCGTCCCCCGCGAGGTACAGGTCTCTCAGGCACAGATTGCTGAAAGCCTGATGGAGCCGATCAGCCAGATCATTGATGCTGTGAATACAGCACTTGAAAACACCCCTCCTGAACTGGCAGCGGATATTGTCGACAAAGGTATTGTGCTGACCGGTGGCGGTGCTCTGCTTTACCGTCTGAGCGATGTGCTGCGTCTGTCAACCGGTCTGCCTGTCACAGTTGGCGAAGACCCTCTCTCATGTGTCGCTCTGGGCACCGGGCGCGCACTGGAAGAAATGAAACGCCTCCAGAATGTGCTGACATCGATGTACTAATTACTATAGTATCGTCGGGGAGTTCTGTTAAAACAAGATTCTCTGACGATTAATACTATTCTCTTCGGCCTGCGTGACAGAAAGGATGTATCGTAAACCATGAGACAGAGGAGACTTCCCCTCCTGCGTGTCTGCACTTTACGATACAGTGGGGCTGTATAACCGTGATTCCTGTCTCCATTCAGCTCCGCCAGGCCCTGAACAGGCTTACGCTCCCCGCACTCATTCTTCTTTCTGCCGGTATTATAATTGCCGGTCAGGCTGATCGTAAAAGAAGCGAGAAGGTACGTATGTGTGTGGCCGATGCTCTGGCCCCAGTGTGGTCGGTTGTGACCGCAGCGGAAGAGCGCGCCATTGCTGTCACATCGGCCTTACATGAAGCCAGCCATCTCGCCTCGGAAAATACCCGCCTCAGAACAGAGAATGAGAATTTACGCCGGTGGTATGATGTCGCAGTCTCTCTGACCAGAGAAAACGATTCACTCAAAACGGCCCTGCACTGGATTCCCGAAGACGCTCCAACCTTTGTCACGGGACGAGTCGTTGCAGATAGCGGCAGTATTTATGCGCGTGCTGTCCTGCTGATTGCGGGAGCAGACAGTGGTGTAAAAGCAGGCAATATTGCTCTCGCAGCTAACGGGCTGGCAGGGCGTGTAACAGAAACCGGCGCTCATTCAGCCCGTGTATTGCTGATTACCGATATTTCAAGCCGCCTGCCGGTACTGCTTGAATCAAGCCATGCCCCTGCCATAATGGCAGGCGATAACTCCCCTATGCCCAAACTCATGTATTATGCGCAGGACATACACCCGCTGGAAGGAGAGCGTGTCGTCACAGGCGACCAGGCTGGTGCTTTTCCCGCAGGCCTGCCTGTTGGTACAGTACATTATATTATGCCGGGACGACCTGTCGTTATACCCTACGCAAAGCTTGATCATCTTGTTTTGCTACGCATTTTTAATTTTGGTCAGGCTCAGGTTGAAGCTCCCGATGCACCAGGTCACGTACCACTGGCACCGCCACATAAAACGCAGGAGCCTCCGTTTACTAAGCTTTTTAACCAGGGATAAGGGCATAATACACTCATGAAGCCCGATTCCTCCCGGAACTCCTGGGAAGCAGAAATTCAGCCTCATCAGACCATCTGGAGCAGGCTGGACCACGGTGCACGGCGATTGCTGCCAGGTATTCTCTGCTTTTTCATCATTATTATCTGCGCGGCACCTCTGCCTGTGCCTGGCATTACTGAAATTCTGCCTGCGTTTATGATCACAACTGTTTTTTTCTGGTCAGCGTGGCACCCCTCTTCTATGACGAGCCCGGTGGTTTTTTTACTTGGCCTTTCTATGGACTTTGTCAATTTCACCCCGCTGGGGGTTAGTGCGCTGCTCCTTTTACTTGTTCATAGTGTCGCTTTTTATTCACGTTTTGGCATTACACGCCTGCCTTTTCTGCTATCATGGCTTATATTCGCTTTTATTGCCCTCGGTGTCTGCCTGCTACAATGGAGCTTTGCCTGCCTGTTCAGACTACACATCCTGACACTGTCCCCGGCTTTATTCGAAGCGACATTGTGCGTTGGTTTCTACCCTGCTCTCTCGGTTCTGTTCTCCTGGGTTATCCAGAAGTTCAACGACCGGGAAGATATCTGATGCAGAAAGATGGTGCATCATGAGGTTCAAACGCCGTAAGCGCGATATAAAGCGCCTTATGCCTGCCAAAACTCAGAAAGACCCCTCACGCGGTATTTTTACGCGCAGGGCCTTGCTGATTATGGCCCTGCAAACTGGCGCTCTGGGGCTTCTGGCCCGAAAACTTTATGGCCTGCAGGTTGAAAATGGCGATAAATATGCACGCATGGCTGCAAGCAACCGGGTTAGCAAACGCTACCTGGCACCACCGCGAGGCCATATTGTCGATCGCTATAACGTAGCACTTGCCAGTAATAAGGAAAACTGGCGCGCCCTTCTGCTGCCCGAAGAAACGACAGATGTGAACGGCACGATTGAGCGGTTTTCAACTATCATTCCACTTGATGAGCATGACCGTGCCCGCATTTTGCGCGAAATGCGCCATAAACGCCGTTTTGTCCCGGTTATGCTGCGAGACTTTCTCTCATGGGATGAGATGGCCCGCATTGAGCTTAATGCGCCCTCGCTCCCTGGTGTTCTGATCGATGTCGGCACACGGCGCGTCTACCCTGAAGGTGAGTCTCTGGCCCATATTATCGGCTATGTTGCGCCCCCCAACGAGCGCGATGTCGCACGGTCAGCCCTGCTGGCTCTCCCTGGTATGCGTGTCGGGCGTGCTGGTATTGAACAAAGCCAGGACACAACACTCTGCGGCACAGCAGGCTCTGTCGAAATGGAGGTTAACTCAGTTGGCAGGGTTATCTCTGAGCTGAACCGGGCTGAAGGTACATCAGGGACGAAAATTGGCCTGACAATCGACAGCGTGCTGCAGCATGCAGTTCTTGGTCGCATTGGTGATCAGACTGCCTCTGCCGTTGTCATGAATTGCCGCAATGGTGAGGTGCTGGCAATGGCCAGCACACCTTCTTTCGACCCCTCACTCTTCGATAGTGGTGTCAGTCACACACAATGGCTTGAATGGATCAACAACGAACGAACCCCTCTGATCAATAAAGCAGTTGCCGGTGTGTACCCTCCGGGCTCAACTTTTAAGCCTGCGGTTGCCATGGCAGGCCTGAAGGCTGGTCTCATTTCTCCTTCCGACCGGGTCTTCTGCCCTGGTCATCTGGACGTAGGCGGCACGCGCTTTCACTGCTGGTCACGATGGGGGCATGGGTCACTTGACCTGCACCAGGCCCTTAAATTTTCCTGCGACGTGTATTTTTATGAGATGGCACGCCGCATCGGCATGGACCATATTGCAGAAACCGCCCACAGCTTCGGCTTAGGCACTCCGCTTGATATTGAGCTGCCACATACCCGCACCGGCCTCATCCCAACCCCGACCTGGCGACAGGCACACCACCACCACTGGAATGGCGGCGATACCATTGTCAGTGGGATTGGCCAGGGATTTGTGCAGGTGACCCCCCTGCAACTGGCAACCTATACCTCGCGCCTGGCAACCGGGCGGGCTGTGCAACCCCACCTTGTACGCTCTCTGAATGACGAAACCGGCCCACAGGCAACGGCCGAACACTGGCCGGAACTTGATATGCCCGCTGCCGGGCTGGCTGCCCTGCGTAGTGGCATGTTTGCCGTGGTAAATGAACCCCATGGCACAGCCCCCAAAGCAAAACTGACTATTCCGGGTGTTATGATGGCCGGCAAAACCGGCTCGGCTCAGGTCAGGCGCGTATCGCGGGCGCTGCGTGAAAGCGGACACTTCAACTCGGCCAATCTGCCGTGGGAATACAGGCCACATGCCCTGTTTATCTGCTTTGCACCCTACGATAATCCACAATATGCAGTCTCGGTCGTTATTGAGCACGGTAACGCAGGTGCAGAAGCCGCGGCCCCGCTGGCACGCGATATCATGACTGACACACTTCTGCGCGACCCGGCAAACCACATCACACCACCACCTGAGCGTGTTGCTGACGCATCAGACACACAATAGACAATGAAATTTCACAAACGTCTGCTACGCGCCGAACCGAGCTTTCGGCTTTTATCCAAACTCTGGCGTATCAGCTGGCTTTACGTTCTGCTGATCTGCACACTTGCTGCCGCAGGATATATCACACTTTACTCTGCTGCCGGCGGAGCTCCTTACCCGTTTGCAGCACCTCAGGCCGCACGTTTTGCTGTGGGACTGGTGATGATGATCACCATTGCCATGCTGCCACCCAAAGTGCTGATACGCGCCGCGTGGCCTCTTTATATTTTTTCTGTTGCTCTGCTGGCAGCTGTTTTGCACATGGGGCATGTTGGCAAGGGGGCTGAACGCTGGCTTATTATTGGCGGCGTACAGGTTCAGCCCTCTGAATATGCAAAAATAGCTCTGGTGCTTGTTCTGGCTGCATGGTTCCATCGTCTGAACCACAGGCAGATGGGCAACCCGCTCTGGCTGCTGCCCCCGGCCTTTATTGTTCTGCTGCCCGTTGTGCTGGTACTTAAAGAGCCAAACCTCGGCACAGCAACAATTATTGGTGGTATCGGGGCAGCTCTTTTCTTCGCTGCGGGCATGAGGCTATGGCAGATTGTGTTGCTTGTACTCCCCGTCCCTTATCTGATTAAAGTTGCCTACAGTCACCTGCATGACTATCAGCGCGCCCGGATTACCACCTTTCTTAACCCCGAAAGCGACCCCCTTGGGGCAGGTTATAATATTATCCAGTCAAAAATTGCGCTGGGATCAGGCGGCATGTGGGGACAGGGTTACCTCAAAGGCTCTCAGGGGCAGCTTAACTTTCTGCCTGAAAAACAGACTGACTTCATCTTCACCATGATCGCGGAAGAATGGGGTTATGCCGGTGCATTAACAGTTATCAGCCTGCTGCTTATCATTATCCTTGGCGGTATGCTCATGGCCATACGCAGTCGCAACCGCTTTGGCCGCCTTGTCGCACTGGGAATCAGCGTCAACTTCTTTCTCTATTGCCTGGTCAATCTCTCAATGGTCATGGGAGCGATCCCTGTTGGTGGTGTTCCCCTGCCTCTTGTGTCTTACGGTGGTTCAGCAATGCTCAACGTTATGATGGGTTTTGGCCTGCTGCTCTCAACATGGGTGCATCGTGATTCCCGCTTTGGGGAAAGCGAGCCTGACTAAAAACCAGGCCGGTCCCCTGCCACACAAGAAGACCTGTATATCTGTAAACAGATTACTCACTGAGAGTAAGCAATCTTTAACGGCTGCTAAAACCAGAGAAAAATATATCCCTTTTATCACACCGATGTGATAAAAACCCCCGACTGTCGTGGTAAGAAATAAGATAACACCCCACCTTAAGGGCCAGCGATCTACCTCACGGCATAGTCTGATAAAGAATAATAATGCTGCACGGAAAATCTTGTAATATGCCAGAAACGTCCCCTGATTCTTCAGAGTCCTCTTTTACCGTAAAAAGTGCTGTCATTGGCATACTGGCGGCAACAGCCGGGCTTATGTCCGGGCTGGATATCGGTGTGATATCAGGTGCGCTTGATTTCGTCTCACGCGAATTTCATGCCTCGACCATGCAGCAGGAATGGATTGTCAGTGGCATGATGGCCGGTGCGGCTATCGGGGCTATTCTGGCAGGGTGGCTGGCCCGTATTACAGGCCGCAAATGGTCTCTTGTTATCGCCGGTATTATCTTCATATTCGGCTCTCTTGGATGCGCGGTGTCATGGTCAGTCATGAGCATGATTGTAAACCGTGGACTCATGGGGCTTGCCATCGGCATTGCAGCTTTTACCTCTCCTCTCTATCTCTCAGAAATTGCCAGTAAAGAAACACGCGGCGCCATGATCGCCACGTACCAGCTGATGATCACGGTTGGTATTCTGGTCGCTTTTATCAGTGATACATTATTCGCTTATCATGCGCAGTGGCGGTGGATGTTTGGTGTTATTGTTATACCGGGCGTTTTATTTGTCATCGGCGTTCTTTTTCTTCCCTACAGCCCTCGCTGGCTGATGATGAAGGGGCGTAAAAAAGAAGCACACAGCGTGTTAGAAGACCTTCGCCCTGATTCACATGATACAGCCGCAGAAATCCGCTCAATTGAAGCACAGCTGACGTCAAGAAAAGGTGGTTTTTCTCTGCTGAAAAGCAACTCTAACTTTCGTCGCTCAGTTGCTCTGGGTGTGTTGCTTCAGGCCATGCAGCAGTTCGCCGGCATTAACGTCATTATGTACTATGCGCCCAAAATTTTTGCTCTGGCAGGCTTTGTCGGCGAATCTCAGATGTGGTGCACGGCTGTTGTCGGATTTGTTAATGTGCTTGCAACGCTGGCAGCCATTGGTCTTGTAGACCGCTGGGGCCGTAAGCCTATTCTGTACTGTGGCTTTGCCACCATGGTTTTCTCTCTGGCCGGCCTGTCATGGCTGAATATAACAGGCATGGAAACCCAGACCGCCAGCATAATGTGCGTATTCTTTGTGATGATCTTTATCAGCGCACACGCTATGTCCGCCGGGCCGCTCATGTGGGTGCTGTGCTCTGAAATTCAGCCCATGAAGGGGCGTGACCTCGGCATTACCATTTCAACACTCAGCAACTGGATCTCCAACATGATCGTCGGGCTGTCTTTCCTCAGCATTCTTAACGGGCTGGGCGGCGGCTGTACTTTTGCTCTGATGGCCGGACTCAACGGTCTTTTTCTGCTCCTGACCTGGCTTTATGTCCCTGAAACGAATGATGTCTCTCTGGAGCAGATTGAGAAAAACCTGATGATGGGTAAAAAATTAAGAAACATAGGCCAGTAACCCATTTTACGCCGGGGGAAACCCCGGTAAAAAATTTAAAACATATATAAATATCAATATGTTATAATAACATTTTACAACCATACCCTTGACACATTCTGAACAAATTCTATATCGTCGCTAACGTGAAACGGTAGAATATTCATTTTATTCCTTATTAACGTTTCCCCAGCTGCAAAGCACCCCATCCCCCGACCCCGTTCAACGGGGTTCCTGCGCACATATTGTTTTTTAAAGACAGGATTCGCCAGAGTGATGACTCCCTATACTCCCCTGCGCCCATTTCTGGCCTCTGCTGTTGCTTTGCTTGCTCTGGCAGGATGTGAACGTAAAAGCACTCAGTCAGGGGCAATGCCGCCACAAAGCGTTGATTACGTAACCATGCATACACAGTCGGTGGTCATGACCACCAGCCTGCCTGGTCGTACTGATGCTTTTGAAATTGCACAGGTACGCCCTCAGGTAACCGGCATTATACAAAAACGCCTGTTTATTGAGGGGGCTGACGTTGTTGCTGGCCAGCAGCTTTATCAGATCGACCCCTCACGCTACCAGGCAGCCTACACCACGGCAAAAGGTCTCCTGGAAGAGGCAGAGGCAGCTGAAATCACAGCCCGCGCCAAGCTTGACCGTTACCGCAACCTGGTAAAAGACCACGCTGTCAGCCGGCAGGAATATGACGATGCTCTCGCCACTGAAAAAGAAGCTATGGGGCGTATTCTCAATGCAAAAGGTCAGGTTGAGAGCGCACAGGTCAACCTGAACTACACAAAAATGAATGCGCCCATTACAGGGCGTATCGGCCGTACCCTGATTACTGTTGGTGCGCTGGTTACTGCCAATCAGACCAACGACACAGCAACCATTACGCGCCTTGACCCGATTTATGTTGACGTGAATATGCCGGCCATCACACTGCTGCGCCTGAAGCGCGAGCTGGCTGAAGGCCGCCTGAAACGTCAGCCCGATGGCCGGGTGCCTGTCTCTCTTACCCTTGAGGATAATTCGGCTTACGAATTTAAAGGGCGCATGGCGCTGTCTGAGGTTAACGTCAATACCTCGACCTCCTCTGTTGTCATCCGTGCTATTATGCCTAACCCACAGAAGCTGCTTCTGCCGGGCATGTATGTTCATGCCCAGCTTGAAGAAGGTACAGACCCCAACAGCATTCTGGTCCCGCAAAAAGCTGTCAGCCACAACTCACATGGTGACCCTGAAGTCTGGGTTATCAAACAGGACGATACGGTTGAGCGTCGCAAAATTCAGACCAGTCAGGCACTTGGTGACAACTGGCTTGTAACAGCCGGTCTGCAGGACGGAGACCGCGTTGTGGTAACAGGCCTGCAAAAAATCAAACCTGGCGGCCACGTTAAGCCGACTGAGGTTGCCTCAGCACAGCCAGAAACCACAGAAAACCTGAACAGAGGACACTGACCTCATGTCCCTGGCTCGTTTTTTTATTGACCGACCCGTCTTTGCATGGGTCATCAGCCTTATCATCATGTTGCTTGGTGGCCTGTCGCTTTTCCGACTGCCTATTGCGCAGTATCCCAGCATTGCGCCGCCACAGATAGCCATTTCGGTCACTTACCCCGGTGCCTCTGCTGACACGGTAAACAACACAGTTGTACGCCCCATTCTTCAGCAGATGTTCGGCCTTGACCATCTGGAATATATTTCTGCACAGTCATATGCTTCCGGACAGATGGAAATTGACCTGTCTTTTGAGCAGGGCACAAGCCCTGATATTGCCCAGGTGCAGGTGCAAAACAAACTTCAGCTGGCGCAGCCAAAACTGCCGTCAGAAGTTACCGCTCAGGGGCTGAGCATCACCAAAGCTGTTAAAAACTTCATGATGGTGGTCAGCTTCATCTCGACTGACAACAGCATGAATGGCGGCGATATTGCCGACTACGTGGCCTCTAACATCTCAGATCCCCTCAGCCGTATCACAGGTGTGGGTGACCATACGCTGTTCGGCTCAGAATACGCTATGCGTATCTGGATGGACCCTGACAAGCTGTTCAATTACGGCCTGACTGTCACAGACGTACAAACTGCCATTCAGAACCAGAACCTTCAGGTCTCATCAGGTGAGCTGGGTGGCCTGCCGGCACGCAAAGGTATTCAGCTCGATGCCACCATTATCGGCCCGACCCGTCTGACAGACCCTGAGCAGTTTAAAAAGATTCTTCTGAAAGTGCAGCCTGATGGTTCACAGGTGCGCATCAAAGACATCGCCACTGTTGAGCTGGGCCCTCAGACCTACAACACTGACTCTTTCTACAATAACCATCCTGCCTCTGGTATGGCTCTTAAGCTGGCACCTGGTTCAAACCAGCTCTCCACCGAAGCTGCGGTTAAAGAGAAGATCAGTGAACTGGAAAAATTCTTCCCGCCAGGCCTGAAGACTGTTTATCCGCTCGATACGGCGCCCTTCATTGTTCTTTCGATCCAGGAAGTCGTCATTACCCTGCTTGAAGCTATTGGCCTGGTCTTTCTGGTCATGCTGATCTTCCTGCAAAATTTCCGGGCGACACTGATACCAACAATCGCTGTGCCGGTTGTTCTTCTGGGCACTTTTGGCCTGCTGAACATACTGGGCTACTCGATCAACACTCTGACCATGCTGGCCATGGTGCTGGCCGTTGGTCTGCTGGTCGATGACGCGATTGTTGTGGTTGAAAACGTTGAACGTGTGATGACAGAGAGCAAACTATCACCTGTTGAGGCCTCAAAAGTTTCAATGGATGAAATCTCAGGCGCTCTTGTTGGTATCGTTCTGGTCCTGACAGCAGTCTTTCTGCCCATGGCAGCCTTCTCTGGCTCTGTCGGTGTCATTTACCGGCAGTTCTCAATCACCATTGTTTCTGCCATGTGGCTTTCAGTACTGGTCGCTATGGTGTTAACGCCGGCCTTGTGCGCAACTATGCTCAAAGCTGGCTCTCATGAAAAAACGACCGGTCTTGCCGGATGGTTTAACCGTAATTTTGAAAAGATGACCCGTGGGTACCTTCATGGTGTCAATTTTCTGGTCCGGCATCTGGCCCTGTCATTTCTCGGGCTCTTCCTCGTCACGGGCTGCGTTATCTTTCTCTTTTCAAAGTTGCCTGGCGGCTTCCTTCCTGATGAAGATCAGGGGCTGGTGTTCGGGCAGATTACAATGCCTGTTAACACCCCTATGGAAGAAACCACCCGTATCAACCATGAAGTCACAGATTATATTCTTAAAACCGAGGGAAACCTGGTTGAATCAGTCTATGCTGTGAATGGCTTTAACTTTGCAGGTCAGGGGCAAAGTGCCGGGGCATTCTTTATCCGTCTGAAAGACTGGGATTTGCGTACAAAACCCCAGGAAACCTCAACGGCTATTGCAAACCGCATCATGAATCATTTCTGGACCAACCCTAAGGCCCAGATCTTCGCTGTTAACCCTCCTGCTGTACTGGAACTGGGTAACGCTACCGGTTTTGACCTTGAGCTTGAAGACCGCGGCCACCTTGGACATGAGAAACTGCTTGCTGCACGTAACATGGTTCTGGGCATGGCCGCACAGGACAAGCGTCTGGCAGCTGTTCGCCCGAACGGTATGGAAGATGCATCTCAGTACAACCTCAATATTGACCGCGAAAAAGCTAATGCCCTTGGCATTACAATCGCCAGTATCAACAACACCATTCAGGGGGCACTGGGCTCGATCTATGTAAACCAGTTTCTGCGCAATGACCGCGTAAAGCAGGTTTATATTCAGGGTATTCCTGATGCCCGTATGCTGCCATATGATCTGAACAAATGGTATGTTCATAACGGCAACAGCACCTCAACTGGCAGCAATAACGCCAGCAGTGTGGTCGTCAATGTCAACGACACAATGACACCGCTGAATGCCTTTATCTCAGCTAACTGGATTGTCGGCCCGCAAAAAGTTGAAAACTATAACGGTTTCAACTCATACGAAATACTTGGCCAGCCTGCACCAGGCTACAGCTCAGGTGATTCAATCGCTGCGATGCTCGACATCATGAAAAAGCTGCCTAAAGGAATCGGCTATGAGTGGACCGGCCTTTCATTTGAGCAGCTGGCCTCCGGCTCTTCAACCGGGCCGCTATATGCGCTGGCAGGCATTATCATTCTGCTCTGCCTTGCAGCATTGTATGAAAGCTGGGCTATTCCGTTTGCTGTTATTCTGGTTGTGCCTCTGGGTGTTCTGGGGGCTATTGCCGCAACCCTGTTCCGCGGCATGGATAACGACGTTTACTTCCAGGTCGGGCTTCTGACCACAGTCGGGCTGGCTGTTAAAAATGCCATTCTGATTGTCGAATTTGCTAAGGCTGCCTTTGAAAAAGGTGAAACCCTGGAAGAAGCCGTAAACACCGCGGCACGTGAGCGTCTGCGTCCTATCCTGATGACTTCTATCGCCTTTGTTGTCGGTGTTTTCCCGCTGGCCATTGCAACCGGTGCTGGTTCGGCCTCTCGTCTGGCCATTGGCACAGCCGTGGTGGGTGGGATGTCAACAGCGACATTACTGGCTGTCTATTTTGTTCCTGTTTTCTTCGTGGCTGTTCTGCGTCTTTTCCGGGTAAAACGCCTGAGTGAAAAGCAGGAGCATACCCAGGATTCACAGCCTTCTCATGGGGGGCACTAAACATATGCCGACTTTACTCTCCTCGTTCACCCCCCTGCGCCTGCAGGCACTCTCCCTTGCTATGGCAGGGGGGATGCTTTCGGGGTGCACCATGATCCCTAAATATAAGCGCCCTGCTCCGCCGCTGGCGACCTCGTGGCCTGCTTACCAGAACACGGGTAACCCACGCCTGCAGCAGGCTGCTACCGACATAGGCTGGAAAGACTTTTTTGTTGACCCGCGCCTGCAGGCCCTGATTACCATTGCCCTGCGCGAAAACCGCGACCTGCGTGAAGCGGCTGCAAATATCAGCGAAGCTCAGGGGCTTTATGATACGCAGCATGCTGGCCTTTTTCCGACAATTTCTGCTACCGGCGGGCCAATGTATCAGGCCCCTTCCGATGCCGCTGGTCTGACCTTTGCACCAGGGCTGGATGCCGGAAAAAGCAATAACGCAGCCTTTGGTGATGGCCGGGTTTTTAAATACTACCAGGGTGGCATTGGCTTTTCGTCTTACGAAATTGACTTTTTCGGACGTATTCGCAGCCTGTCACGCCAGGCCGCTGAAAATGCACTGGCTAAACAGTCCTCTCTGCAGGGCATGCTCATAAGCGTTGTCTCACAGGTTGCTATCGCCTACATCACCTGGCTTGGAGATAAAGAAACCCTTGATCTGGCTAATAGCACTCTTGCCAGCCAGCAGGATACCCTGCGACTCACACAGGCTAAATACCGCAATGGTGAGGCAGATTTACTGACCGTACGGCAGGCTGAAACACAGGTCAGCCAGAGCGCCGCCCTTAAGGCTGATACCCAGCGTAAGCTCGCTCAGGATGAAAACCTGATTGCTCTGCTGATTGGCGCCCCATTACCCGCTGACCTGCCCGCTCCCCGCCCGCTGGGTCAGCAGACATTGCTGGCTGACCTGCCTGCCGGGTTGCCATCAGACCTGCTTGAGCGCAGACCTGATATCGTCGCTGCCGAGCACAACCTTCTGGCAGCTCAGGCAAATATCGGGGCAGCAAGGGCTGCATTCTTTCCCCGCATCACACTGACAGCTAATGATGGTATTTCGAGCCTTCAGTTCAATAAACTCTTTACCTCAGCTGCCACAACCTGGGGCCTTAACCCCCAGATTCAGATCCCTCTGTGGACGTGGGGCATTAACAGCGGCAACCTGAAAACATCGAAAGCCCGACGCAACACGCAGATAGCCACATACGAAAAAACTGTGCAGACAGCGTTCAGAGAGGTCGCAGATGCACTGGCTGCCCGTGAAGCATATCTTGACGAGCAAAAGCAAATGAATGCCCTGGTCAGTGCCTCGGCTGATGCATTTTCTCTTGCACAGAAACGCTTCAATGCAGGGACAGATTCTTACCTGACAACGCTTGTTTCACAACGCTCGTATCTGCAGGCGCGTCAGTCACAGATCACCGTGAATGTTGCTAATTATCAAAACCTGGTCACGGTTTACCGCACACTCGGCGGTGGCTGGAAAGAACACACAACAGAACCCGCCACAAATCAAAACACCCGTGAGAAAGGTCAGGCTCCGGCCTGATCTCCTCTCTGAGGTCTGTCGATAAACGGCAAAAGTTTAAGACGTTGTGCATACGGCAACGCATTACGCTGCAAAATATTTTGCATCGCTACAGCAAATAATAAATTTTCAGGGGTCAAACCAGGTCACCCTGCCTGCGTCTCAGTAATAAACGGACACAGGCAGGGGATAATAAGCTTTATTTTTTGCCAGCCTGGTGAATAGCAGCAGATTTTAACTTCAGGATCCACAACTGAGCGATGTCATGCGTGCCATCGTCACCTTCAACTGTGTTAAGAGTCTCGATAGCCTGATCTTTCTGACCAGCCTGTAGCTGTGCAAGACCTAACTGCAGGCGAGCAAGATTAACATTGCTCACACCCTTAGCAATTGCCTGCTGCATCAGGTCAAGGCCCTTGCTGGCATCACCAAAGGACACATAATTATAACCTACTGTCAGCAAAGCATCGCCTGTTTTTGCTTTGAGAGCCGTAGCCTCGTCAGCTGCGATTGATGCTTTTTTTGCAGCGATATCTTTTTCAACCAGAGCTTTCAGGCGCGCCTGACGGCTGGCTTCAGCACCCTGGCCCAGAATACCTGCGCTGTAGCCCTGATTCATCAGATCAAGAGCCAGCTGAGGCATACCTTTCTGCACAGCGATCTCTGTCATTTCCATAAAATCGCGGGCCTGGGTAATGTTACCGGCAGCGAGGCGAATTCTGTAAACGTCAAGCTGGAGAGCCTGCGGAATTTTTGGGTTTACAATCAGACCATGCAGCAGAAGGTCCCAGTATTCCTTTTTAGGGTAGTAGGTAGCCAGCAGAACATAAGCATGTGTGCTGATAGTATCCTGCTTCAGAGCTGTCGCACTGGCGGCCAGCATTTGCAGCTGGGCTTCAGCTGGTACTTTTTTACTCTTAATCTCAGCAGCGATCCGGGGAGTCAGCAGGTTAACTGTACCCTGATAATCTTTTTGCAGATAATATGACTGAGCGAGCAGTGTATCGAGAACTGGCGAATTGCCATAATCATGCTGATAACGCTGAATAGCCTGAATAGTTGCAGGATAGTTACCTGCTTTATAGGCCATTGTCGCTTCAGACATCAGCATCTGCTCTTTAGCAGCTTTTGTCGTACGGGGTGACGCAATCAGCTTGTCATAGGCTGCGGTTGCCGCGGCCAGATTACCTGTCTGCGATGCAACTGCTGCCCGCATCTGAGCAATGACGTAAGTGTCGTACTCTGAATTTCCCTTTATGGCATCAGCTTTATTAACCGCACTCATCGCCTGGTCATATTTATGACCGGCAAGAGCCGTTTGTGCCTGCTGCAAAGCTGTGGCCACCCCGGCAGAAAGAGTCGTTTCCGCCGCATGGGCAACCGGCTGTGCAACTGAAAAAGCCACACAGGCAGCCAGCGTGATGCGTAAAAGATGAGACGACATAGATTACTGTCCTTCTGTGAATTGCTCGAGGCCTACGATACCAATTTTCCTGACCCCGAGGCGCTGAGCATCAGCCATGATATGGATGACCGTTTTGTAGTCTGCGAGACGGTTAGCCTGCAGATGTGTTTCGGCCTGGTCATCCTCCGGCACAGCCGCGACCTCACGCAGATGCGCCTGCAGGTCATCTTCACTGGTAATGGGCGCACCATTCCATGTGATGCTGTTGTCAAAATCAACCGCAATTGTCGCGACAGGAACCTCATGCGTCGGAGGCGGCGGATTCCCCTGAGGCAGGTCAATCGACACAGCCTGTGTCTGCAACGGAATTGTAATAATAAGCATAATCAGCAAAACGAGCATCACGTCAATCAACGGGGTGGTGTTGATATCAACAATGCCTTCGTCTTCAGTCGTGCTGTCTGATCCGAGATTCATGCCCATAAGCTGTTACTTTCTCACCAATGCTCTGTTTTTTCAGTCTGACAACGCGTCATAATCAGACTGAAAAAGCAGAAAGAAGACGGTTTTGCTCCTGCCATAATGGCAAAAGCAAAACCTGACTTCAGTTTAGCCGTCTTTTGGTTTTTCTGTAATGAAGTCGATATGCGAGATACCGGCCTCCTGACAGGATTCAACCAGCTTGCCCACGGCCTCATAACGGGCCTTTACATCACCTCTGATCTGTATCTGAGGCTGGGGCTGCATGCGGGCAACTTTATCCAGATGAGCCATCAGGTCAGCACGCCCCTTGAGGAGCGTCTGGTCCCAGTATGCCTGTCCGTTTTCAGTCACTGCAAGCACAACGTTACCATTTTTGGTCTGCGTCGGCTGGTTCATATCCTTCGGCAGGTTAAGTTTCACCGTGTGTGTTGCAACCGGAATTGTGATCAGAAAGATGATCAGCAACACCAGCATGACGTCAACGAGTGGAGTGGTGTTGATGGCCGAAACGACCTCATCCTCTCCCCCGCCGTCTCCGACAGACATACCCATATCAGCCTACCCGTTCTGAAGTCGTAATTGTGGTCTGTGAATCGTCAGCGCGCACTACGATTTTAGGTGCATTACCATGACGAACACCACCAATCAGAATGGACTGCAGATCAGCAGCAAAATCACGAACTTTATCCATTGCACCTTTGTTACGACGTACCAGCAGGTTGTAACCCAGAACAGCAGGAACAGCTGTAGCCAGACCAATTGCCGTCATAATAAGGGATTCACCAACAGGGCCGGCAACTTTATCGATAGAAGCCTGACCAGCAATACCGATAGCTGTCAGCGCATGGTAAATACCCCAAACAGTACCAAACAGACCAATGAACGGTGAGGTTGAACCCACTGTACCAAGGAAGGCGAGGCCTTTCTGCAGGTTGTTCTGAATGTTGTTGACTGAGCGCTGAAGAGAAACAGAAGTCCAGCTATTCAGGTCAATAGTCTCCTGCATGGTGCCTTCATGGTGCTCAGCAGCTGAGATACCGGTTTCTGCAATATAGCGGAACGGAGACTTAGGCTGAAGCGCGCTGGCTCCTTCCTGGATAGACGTTTTGGTCCAGAAGTTCTCTGTTGCCTGTTTTGCAGCGCTGAACAGACGTGCCTGCTCAATGAACTTCACGATCATGATGTACCATGTACCCAGTGACATCACCAGCATGATCAGCAGCACACCACGTGCAATCACGTCACCGTTTGACCACAAAGCACCCAGACCATAGGGGTTAGCTTCTTCTTTGGTTTCAGGAGCAGGTGCAGGGGCCGCGGCGTCAGGAGCCACACTCGGAGAAACCTGTGCATCGCCTGCAGCCGGAGCAGCGGCAGAAGCATCAGGGGCAGTGGCAGGAGCAGGTGCCGTACCATCAGCAGGTGCCGGAGCAGGTGCTGATGCAGGATCAGAAACAGCCGGGGCTGCAGGGGCAGGTGCTGATGCATCCTGCGCCAGAACCGGAGCAGTCGTTGCCAGCATGACAGCCAGAGCCGGAACCACAAGACCTGACACCGGAAAACGAGACAGTCTGATCATGAAAACTAAAATCCTTCTTCGTGTTACAAACTGATACCCAGGCTTCTGATGCGTGGGTATCAGGTAGTTATTTTCCCGAAAGCAATGACAGCGACCGGACTTTAATCGTCCAGTCTGAATTTGATAACGTAGACCTTACGGAGCTCTTTGACAGGCACACCGTTCTTCGTTGCCGGGCGATAACGCGCCTTATGAACGTAATCGAGTGCAGCCTGAGAAAAAGCATCGCCTCCCTGGACCGATTTAACCGAACAGTTGCTGGTCATGCCGGTTGTTTCCACATCACAGACAACAGTCACACGCCCTTCAATGTTTTCCTCTTCCATCTCAGGCGGGTAAACAGGCCGCGCATTATTGAGCGGTGATGTCCCTGCCGTTGTATCCGGAGAGTCAGAAGGTGGTGTATTCGATGCAGCCTCGGTGACCGGTGGCACAGGTGTCGTAACAGTCTGTGGCGGAGACGGCTCCTTTGGCGGCGTACGCGAGACATGCCGGATCGGTGGCTTAGGTGGCGGTGGCACCTCAATCTTCGGCGGCGGTATGAACGGCGGCGGCGGCACAGTCATAACCGGCGGCGGTGGCGGTGGCGGTGGCGGTGGTGGCGGTGGTGGCGGTGGTTCCACAATCCTGATTTTCACAGGAGGCTTTGGCACAGGCACACTTGTTGTTGCCCCCATTCCCCAGATCAGCCCTGTCACTGCAAAAATATGCAGTAAGACGGTAATAATCAGGGCTATAACACCGACAACAGCTCCTGCTCCGATGGCACGCGACACCGGTTTATGTTGCTGTTGTGCGAGGTCTTGCATGTTTCTGTATCCTCCTTCTTCCACGCCAGCCATCAGATACTGGTCGCATCCTTACTCTCTGACGAAATCTCTTCCGTCGGGTCATAACCCGTTACGCAGCACATCAGCACCAGGACGATCAGACAGCATTATGAGCTACCCGCTCCCTGCCTCCAATTGGCCTATCTGCGGGGCATTATGTCAAGAATGATCTTGTCTAAAAAAAACCCTCATAAGCAAAAAAAATACACATCATCAATTTTTTTCTGAAAAAATAATAAATTTTCTCAATTCACCCTCAGAACAATTCTTCATAAATTTTATTCACTATCGTAATGATACGAAACAAAATCGTATTTTCGTCCTCAAAACACCACATTTTCAGGTAAAAATAAAGCAGGCTGTGCGACGCCAGCCTGCTTTGTCATAAAAACTTCTTATCTGATATTAACGTGCGACAGCGCTTGCCTCTGAACGCGTTGCGCCAACTCTTGCAGCAAGAGCCGCCGCCATAAAACTATCAAGATCCCCGTCGAGGACAGCTCCGGGATTGCTGCTTTCAACGTTCGTTCGCAGATCTTTAACCATCTGATATGGTGCAAGAACATAAGAACGAATCTGGTGCCCCCAGCCAATATCAGTTTTGGCAGCCTCAGTCGCGGCGGCGGCGGCCTCGCGCTTTTGCAGTTCAGCCTCATACAAACGCGCACGCAACATCTGCATGGCGGTTGCACGGTTGCGGTGCTGAGAACGGTCAGTCTGACATGCAACTACAATGCCTGTCGGAATATGCGTGATTCGGATAGCAGAATCAGTTTTGTTAACGTGCTGCCCACCAGCTCCTGATGCGCGGAAAGTATCCACTCTCAGTTCCGAATCATTCACTTCGATCTCAATCGAATCATCAATTACGGGATAGACCCATACTGAAGCAAACGAGGTCTGCCTGCGTGCAGCTGAATCGAAAGGCGAGATACGCACCAGACGATGTACCCCGGCTTCGGTTTTCAGCCATCCATACGCATTAGGACCAGATACCAGAATAGTAACAGACTTCAGCCCGGCCTGCTCGCCCTCCGAACTTTCCATCATGGTCACTTTATAACCGTGAGCCTCAGCCCAGCGGGTATACATACGCAGCAGCATTTCGGCCCAGTCCTGCGCCTCTGTGCCACCTGCCCCGGCATTAACCTCAAGATAGCAGTCATTACTGTCAGCTTCACCCGAGAGCAGACTTTCAGTCTCGCGCCGGCTGACTTCTTCAGCATATTCCCTGAGCGTTGCAACAGCTTCCTGCACCACGTCGGCATCGCCTTCCGCTTCAGCAAGCTCAACAAGCTCACAGACATCCTGCACACCCTGTTCAAGGGCCAGAACCCCTTCAATCTGTCCGGCCAGCAGCGTACGCTCACGCATAAGCTCCTGTGCTTTTTCAGGGTTATTCCATAATTCAGGGTCTTCTGCCTGGTTGTTCAGTTCTGCCAGTCTGGCTTCAGCGACATCCCAGTTAAAGATGCCTCCTCAGCAGTGCCACTGACTGCTTTATCTGGTCGTTAAGGGCATCTGTCTCGCTCGACATCGAACCTGTTCTCCTGGTTACTCAAAAAAAATCAGATCTTGTTCAGACCTCAATAAAGGCCACCCATACCAATGTCACCCCCCGAAGGCTGTGACGGCTCAGTTCTTGCTGGCCCACCCGGTGCAGCACCGGTGCCTGAAATATCGCCCGTGCCGGGACCGGCACCCATGTCACTTTCAGATGCAGGCATGTTCTCAGCACCGGTATCAGCGGCTGTCAGCTCCTGAGAGGCACCATTATCTGAAAGGCTGACACTGACGCCTGGAATCTGTCCGGCTTTAAAGCCGTCTATCCCGACGCTGCGCCCGGCATTGTACTGAACAAGGGTGATACCCTCCGGCACACGAAAATCGAGTTTGGGATATCCCTCAAAGACTTTCGTCATAATTTTGTTCCACATTGGCGCAGCAAGCACACCGCCGGTCTCATTACGCCCAAGAGAACGCGGAGTATCAAAGCCAACCCATACCACCGTAACGATATCAGGGGAGTAACCAGCAAACCAGGCATCATGAAAATCCTGACTTGTGCCCGTCTTACCTGCAACGGGGTAATCTATACCCTTACCTGCATAATACCCGGTACCATGGCGTATCACGTCCTCCAGCATAGCCGTGACCTGAAACGCGCTCTGGTCTGTCGCGACATGAACGCGGTTGTCCTGCAAAACAGGCATATCATCAACACCAGGCTTTGCTTCATCCGCTGCGGCAAGCGGTGTCACAACATCCTGCGGACCCATACCTGTTGGGAAAATAGCATCAGGCTGACCGGCAGATGCAGCCGGTGTGGCGGGGGCGTCCCCCTCTTTAGCAAGGTGCGCATCACGGGCCGGGGCAGTTACAAGAGACAGCTGCTCAGGGTGCCAGAGCACTTTTCCATCCCGGTCCTGCACGTCATCTATTAATGTCGGGGTTACCCTGGCGCCACCGGCAGCAAGCGTTGCGTATGCAGCCGCCTCCCTCAGCACGGTTGTTTCTACCGCACCCAGAGCCGCCGGCAAAACATGAGGCATAGACTGTACCAGGCCAATATCCTCAGCCATAGCAGCTACGTTTTTAATGCCGATATGCGCAGCCAGGCGGATAGTCACAAGATTACGGGATTCTCTGAGCGCATCATGCAGCGAGGTAGGCCCCCAGAAATCCTTCTCATAGTTGCTTGGGTGCCAGGCTCCATATGTCACAGGCGCATCATCAAACACCTGCGAAGGAGAGATATTCTGCTGCATTGCGACAAGATAAACAAAGGGCTTAAAGGAAGAGCCTGGCTGACGCAGCGCCTGTGTGGCACGGTTAAACTGCGACATACGAAACGACCAGCCCCCTACCAGTGACATCACGCGGCCGGTGCGTGAGTTCATGGTGACAATCGCACCCTCAACCTGGGGAATCTGCATCAGAGCAACGCTCTTCCCTCCGGCCTGAGGCTCAACCATCACGATATCGCCTACCCGAAGAGGATGAGAGCGCCTGGCCCAGATCAGATCACGTGCCGGGAGGATACCAGTCTGAGAAACACGCACGCCCTCTTCTGCATTACGACGCACAACTGAGCCCTCAAGCCAGCCAATACGCCCTTTAAGCGGGTCAAGCACAATGCCAGAGCGCCACTGCTCCAGCATCCCCGGAGGAGCAGCCACGCTACCAAGGGCTTTTACCCACTCTGCCTCCTGCGTGTCCGCACCAATATCAGCAATATGCATAACCGGACCGCGCCAGCCGCCGTGCGATCTGTCATAAGCCATCAGCCCCTGCCTGAGCACGTTCTGCTCATAAAGCTGCAAGGCCGGATCAAGGCTGGTATGTACTTCCAGCCCGCCCTGCATGGTCGTCTCCTGGCCATAGCGCCCGATCAGCTCGCGCCTGACCTCTTCAGCAAACCATTCAGACCCCGGAGCCGGACCAGGACGCACAAACGTATGAGGAATAAGAGGCTCAGCCTGAGCAGCTTTGGCAGCCTCAGCTGTAATGGCTCCGGTTTCAACCATACGTGACAAAACCCAGTTACGCCGTCCAAGAGCAGCCTCAGGGTAGCGGACCGGGTTGTAGTTTGTTGGTGATTTTGGCAATGCTGCAAGAAAAGCGGCTTCAGCATCATCAAGCTGATCAAGCGGCTTATTAAAATAAGTCTGTGCCGCAGCAGCAATACCGTAAGCCCCGCTGCCCAGATAAATTTCATTAAGATAAATTTCGAGAATTTTCTCTTTCGACAGCACCCCTTCAACACGCAGGGCCAGAAATGCCTCTTTCGCCTTACGCTTCATAGAAAGAGACTGTGTACCCAGCAGCATAATACGTGCCACCTGCTGCGTAATCGTAGAAGCCCCGATCGGTCTGCGCCCTTTATCGCGCGTAAGATCGGTCAGACCAGCACGGATAATCGCCAGGGGGTCAACGCCTTTATGGGTCCAGAATTTCTGATCCTCAGCAGCCAGAAACGCATTGCTGACACGCTCAGGAATAGCACTGAAAGGCACAAAAATACGGCGTTCACTGGCCAGCTCAGCGATCATACGATCATCTGAGGCATAGATGCGGCTCATCACGTCAGGCTGATAATTTTTCAGCCCTTCAACTGTTGGCAGTGAGGAGACCAGCTCCTCATACTGATGCCAGACGACAAGGCCACCGCCAGCCATGCCCACAAGCACAATTGCAGCGCCTGCGCCAAGGGCCCGGCGCCAGATACGAAAACGGGGACTGCGCACAGTCAGCTTTTTTTCAGAAGACGAATCTTTTGTCATGCCGGCTTTTTACCCATTATCATATTCTGGCGCGTTCTTTATATTATCGTGTAGCAAACTGACCGACTTAGCCAAGCATTTCACCTAAAAACCGTGCAGTATAATCAACGACCGGAATAATACGCCCGTAATTAATACGTTTTGGCCCTATTACACCAATAGCGCCAACAATACGATTAGTCTCGTTGCGGGCCGGGGCGACCACCATGGACATGCCAGAAGCTCCGAACAAACCGCTTTCAGCCCCGATAAAGATGCGAACACCCTCTGAACTTTCTGCCAGTTCTAACAAACTCAGCATTGTCTCCTGTGCTTCAAGCCGGTCAAATAAAGTCTGTATAGCCTGCAAGCGCTCCTGCCCGGCAACATCAGTCAGCAGGCGCGACTGGCCTCTGACAATTAATGTGCCACCCCGTTCACCGGTATCTCCGCCCCATATGGCAAGCCCGCGCTCAACCACATCAGCAGTCAGCTCATCAAGCACATGCCTGTTGTCAGAAATTTCTGTGCTCACACGTTCACACAACTCAGACAATGTTGCTCCCTTAAGTCTGGCATTCAGGTAATTAGCCGCTTCAACCAGAGCCGACGCAGGCACCCCTGCCGGAATTTCTGTCACACGGTTTTCAACCCGCCCATCTGTACCAACCAGCACAACAAGGGCACGATTACCGCCCAGAGCAACAAACTCAATATGCTTAACAGCTCCCTCACTTTTAGGCGCTATGACAAGACCTGCTGCGTCAGACATACCTGAAAGTAATGAAGATGCCTCCGTCATTGTATCCTGCAATGAACGCCCGCGTGCCTCCAGCGTGTGGCTGATCCGTGTCTGCTCTTCTTCCGAGAGCGCTCCAAATTGCAAAAGACCATCAACAAACAGACGCAGCCCGGCCTCAGTTGGCAAACGCCCTGCTGAAGTGTGCGGCGAAAACAGCAGACCGGCTTCGGTCAGAGAAGCCATGATATTACGCACCGTTGCAGGAGACAGCGGCTGGCTCAGCCTGCGTGCGAGCGTACGCGACCCGACAGGCTCACCATTGGCCATATATTCTTCCACCACTTCACGCAAAATCGTGGCAGAACGCCGGTCAAGATCAGGTGGCAAAGCACTGCCAACAGGGAACACACCAGGTCTCATCATCTGCTCTGCTCCTCCTCACCAGGGCTACATTGTGGGTTTCTTAATCATTTAAAGCAATTTTTTAGCACACACACCATTCTCGTCATACTGAACTGACGATAGTGTCACCTTTGTGTCGTTCGCCTGCCTGGTGAACAAACTATGATTTAAGGAGTTTCTTGACATGCGCCCTTCAGGTCGTCTGCCCAGCGAGATGCGTACTATTACCATCGACACCAGCTTTTCCCACCATGCCGAAGGCTGCGCTCTCATCCGCGTGGGTGGCACAGAGGTACTGTGCACAGCCAGTATTGAAAACCGTGTACCTCCGTTTCTTCGTGGTCAGGGCACCGGCTGGGTCACCGCAGAATATGGTATGCTGCCCCGCGCCACACATTCACGCGGCAGCCGCGAAGCCGCAAAGGGTAAACAGTCAGGTCGCACACAGGAAATTCAGCGCCTTATCGGGCGTTCACTTCGTGCTGTGACAGATCTGAAAGCCCTTGGTGAAATGAGCATCACCCTCGACTGTGATGTGCTTAATGCTGATGGAGGCACACGCTGCGCGTCAATAACCGGAGCATGGGTAGCTCTGCGCCTGGCTCTGGGTAAACTGGTTGCCAGTGGTGCTCTCCCTCACCTGCCACTGCTGGGTCAGGTTGCCGCGGTCTCGTGCGGACTGACTGAAACCGGCGCCGTACTTGACCTCGATTACGCAGAAGACAGCACAGCAGCAGCTGACACAAACTTTGTGCTGACAGCCGACCGCCGCATTGTTGAAATTCAGGGCACAGCAGAAGAAACACCTTTTACAGAAGATGCCTTTAACGAACTGTTTGCTCTTGCACGCATTGGCGTTTCAACGCTGTTTGATGCGCAGACAGCCGCTGTAACACGCGCAGAAAATGGCTGATACATGAGCACACCGCTTTTACACACCGGCGATAAGCTGGTGCTGGCCAGCCACAATGCAGGAAAACTCGCTGAGTTTTCGGCTATGCTGAAACCTTTCGGTATTACCGTAATTTCAGCCGGTGAACTGAAACTGCCCGAGCCGGAAGAAACAGAAACCACCTTTACCGGTAATGCCGCTCTTAAGGCACAGGCAGCGGCAAAGGCCTCAGGCCTGCCGGCATTGTCAGATGATTCCGGCCTGTGTGTGGCTGCACTCAATGGTGACCCGGGCATTTACTCTGCCCGGTGGGCCGGCCCTGACAAAAACTTCCCTGCTGCTATGGCACGCATTCACAATGACATTGGTACGGGCGAGCGGGCAGCATGGTTTATCTGTGTGTTATGTCTGGCTTTTCCTGACGGCAGGCTTCATTTCTTTGAAGGACGGACTGACGGGCAGATTGTCTGGCCACCCCGCGGCACAAACGGGCATGGCTACGACCCCATTTTTGCCCCTGAAGGTAAGACCCTTAGCTTTGCCGAAATGACTGACGACGAGAAAAATGCTCTGAGCCACCGTGCACGGGCCTTTGATCTTTTTCGTAAAGCCTGCCTGGGCTGAATAATCACTGAACCGGGGTTATGAATATCCCGGTTCAGACTACATGCTGGTATATTTTATTCAGGTTTTACAAATACATAAATAAACTGATCTGTTTTACCCCGTATTTTTGAATCAAATACCTTCAGGTGATGGTTATCCTGCGGGTTTGCCAGCAGGCTGCTTTCACCAGCAAACGTAAATCCTGCGGCGAGAATAGCCTTTCTGGCTGTGTCAGGCTCAATACGATGCAGCGTATCAGTTTGCGTCAGACCAGCACCCGCCACCGCAACATGATCGATAACCACAAATTTTCCGCCCGGCTTCAGGGCCGCAAACACCTGTTTGCTAAAGGCTGTAATATCGGTGTTACCCAGAAAAGGTGTTGGCAGGTCATGCAGGTTCTGAGAAGTAAAAAAAACATCAACCGGCTCAGGCAAATTCAGTGATGGCAAATGCACCTGAAGCGCCGTGACATTCGTTATGCCGGACTGATGAGACAGAGCCGTCATGGTTTTTTCAAACTTTGACCCGGGCGTCACCATAAGTGACGGCCAGATATCAAAAACATGACCCTGCTGCCCCACCACACCCGAGAAAATGCGGGTCCAGTATCCACGGCCAGGCAAAAAGTCAGCAACTTTCTGCCCTGGTTTCAGCCCCATAAATGCGACAATCTCCGCCCCGTGACGAGAGGCATCCTTGATTTTATCTGCATGACGCACCGGCGCATTAACTGCCGATGCGACATAGTCAGGCAAAGGGGCAGCCCCGGCCAGGAGTAAACCGGTCAGCCCCAGTGCAAAAAATTTCAGATTATGTCGCATATCAGTGACTCCTGTCCCGCTTTCCTGAGCTGTTAGCTCAGGCGCTGTGTTACATCTGCTATACGTTTACCGTAGAGCTCTGCACTTTTTAAATCACCTTTATGTACTTCATCGACAGATGCATCAGCCGGAGCACGTGTCAGAAGACCGACTGAACCACCAAGGTTATTCACATCATCAGCCGTAGCCGCTTTGGTGTTAGAAGGCGCCTGGCCCAGGCTCACCCATATACCACCATGCTGCGAAGCCAGTGTCTGCAGCGTGATCAGAGCAACCTGTTTATCACCATTCGGGCTGGCTGAGTTTGTAAAGCCACCAAACACTTTGTCCTGCCAGCCACGGGTAAACCAGATTTTAGAAGTCGCGTCGGCGAATTTCTTAAACTGCCAGCTTACATTACCCATATATGTCGGGGCACCAAAAATAAGAGCTGAAGCTTCGTTCAGGCTCGCCCATTCTGCCTCAGTGATATCGCCATTCTCATCAATAGCGATGAGAGCCGCACCAGCACCCTTAGCAACCTGCTCAGCAACAACGCGCGTGTGACCGTAACCAGAGTGATAAACGACAAAAATTTTGCTCATCGTCGACTTCTTTCAAAAAATATCTCATAAGAGATTAGTTTCTTTTTGAAACTATCTTTCCAAAAGAAACGATAAGAGACCTTTCTGCTCTCAACAAGAAGGCACTTTGAAGACACATGGTTACCACCAGGAAACTACGGGAGGTCCCCTCAGACCATTATAATGTTTTTGCCAAAGAATGTCCTGCCCGCATGGTGCTCGACCGCATAGGCGATAAATGGGCCCTGCTGATTCTTGATCATTTAAAATCAGGCAAAACACGCTTTAACGAGCTGAAGCGAAGCGTTGGCGGCATTTCGCAAAAAGTACTCTCAGGCGTACTAAAAACACTTGAACGTGACGGACTGATTTATCGTGAGGTGTATCCCACTGTGCCGGTCACAGTTGAATACTCTCTCACCCCCCTGGGGGAAACACTCACTGAAGCCATAAGTGCCGTAACGCACTGGGCCGAACTGCATATGAAAGAAATTCTTTCAGCCCGTGAGGCCTATGACCTGAAAGTCTGATGGCCACAAAAAAAGGTGGGGCTGTTACCAGCACCACCCTTTCTGAGCTCTCAGCCCCGGTGTGACATCGCCACACCGGGATTGCACGAGATCTCTTAAGCGTCTGTGTTACGACGACGAATAGCCGCACCCAGAATATCACCCAGAGAAGCACCGCTGTCAGATGAACCGTAGTCACTGATAGCCTGCTTATCTTCTTCAACTTCACGACCTTTAATGGTCAGTGCCAGTTTACGGGCTGCGCGGTCAACAGAAACAACCTTCGCATCAACGCGCTCACCAACAGCGAAGCGCTCTGGGCGCTGCTCTGCTTTATCGCGAGCCAGCTCTGCACGACGGATGAAGCCGGTCAGAACGTCGTCAACTTTCACTTCGATGCCGTTAGACTGGATCGCTGTGACAGTGCAGGTAACGATCGCACCTTTCTGAACACTGATCAGAACGTCAGCTGCCGGATCTTCCTGAAGCTGTTTGATACCCAGAGAAATACGTTCTTTCTCTACGTCTACGTCAAGAACCTTGGCTTTAACAACCTGGCCTTTTTCGTAGTTTTTCATAGCTTCTTCGCCGGTTTCTTCCCATGACAGGTCAGACATGTGAACCATGCCATCAATGTCAGCTGAGAGACCAACGAACAGACCAAACTCAGTAATGTTGCGGATTTCGCCTTCTACAACAGCACCGACTTTGTTTTCTTCAGCAAACTGTTCCCACGGATTACGCTGAACCTGTTTCAGGCCCAGAGAAATACGGCGTTTCGTGCTGTCAACATCCAGAACCATGACGTCAACTTCCTGAGAAGTAGCGACAATTTTTCCAGGATGAACGTTTTTCTTCGTCCATGACATTTCAGAAACGTGAACCAGACCTTCAACACCTGGCTCCAGCTCAACAAACGCACCGTAATCAGTGATGTTTGTAACGCGACCTGAATAACGCGCACCTGGCGGATATTTCAGAGCAACATTTTCCCATGGATCAGCTTCGAGCTGTTTCATACCCAGAGAGATGCGCTGCGTGTCAGAGTTGAAGCGGATAACCTGAACGCGAACAGGCTGGCCAATCTGCAGTGCTTCTGAAGGATGGTTGATGCGTTTCCATGCAATGTCGGTGACATGCAGCAGACCATCAACGCCACCCAGGTCAACGAAGGCACCGTAGTCAGTGATGTTTTTAACAACACCGTCAAGGATCATACCTTCTGTCAGGCCCTGGATCAGCTCACTACGCTGTTCAGCGCGTGTTTCTTCCAGAACGGCACGACGTGACACAACGATGTTGCCACGGGCGCGATCCATTTTCAGGATCTGGAAAGGCTGAGGAACACCCATCAAAGGGCCGACATCACGCACAGGGCGAATGTCAACCTGGCTGCCGGGCAGGAACGCCATAGCGCCACCCAGATCAACAGTGAAACCACCCTTAACGCGACCGTAGATGGTACCATTAACGCGCTGATTAGCTTCGAAAGCTTTCTCAAGGCTGGTCCATGCTTCTTCACGGCGTGCTTTTTCGCGTGACAGAACGATGCTGCCGTCGCGATCTTCGTAGCGCTCAACATAGAGCTCAACGACATCACCTGGTTTTACGTCAGGAGAAACGCCAGGAGGAGCGAACTCACGCAGAGAAACGCGACCTTCGCTTTTCAGGCCAACGTCAACGATAGCGAATTCGTCGGTGAGGCGAACAATACGGCCACGGACAACTGATCCGTCAAAGCCGGCGTCGCGGCCAAGAGTTTCATCAAGAAGGGTAGCAAAGTCTTCGCCACGGAAGTGATCCGTGGTCGGGGTTACGGCTGAAGCCATGTGTTACTGTAAATCCTGCACCAGTCAGCATAATGGCATGAGACTGGTCATTCCTGCGCATTGCACAAAGCAACACGACTTGCCCGAAAACACGCACAGAAGACCATTCTTCAGGGGTTTTACCGAGCCATATGTCAACATTACAGAAATCCGCACACAATGTGCACAGACACTCCTGTTGGCAGAGAAACCATCTCATGGGCGCTTGTCAACATAAACCCTGAGTTTTTTCTCTCAGACTCGGATAAAATGTCAGAAACCGTGTTTTCTCAGTCAGAGCATGTGGCAGCCTGAGCTCCCCTCACCTGGTAAGACGCTCCCGCGCATAAGCCAGAGCCTGGGCGAGCACCTGATCAGCATCAAGATGATCTGTTTCTATCTGCAGCGCATCCCCGGCAGGCTTGAGAGGAGCAACAGCACGCTGAGAATCGGCCAGATCGCGTGCGCTGAGGGCCTCCTGCGTTTCTTTTAAAACCAAGGCTACATCCGGGGCCTGCATATCACCACCCTGCTGCAGAAAACGCCGTAACGCACGGGTCGCGGCTGATGCGGTGATAAAAAGCTTCACCTCAGCATCAGGAAAAATCACTGTGCCAATGTCACGGCCATCAAGCACCGCCCCCTCCGGCCCGACAAAACTGCGCTGCGTAGCAATCAGAGCTTCACGGACAGCTGGCTGAGCAGCCACCTCACTGGCAGCCCGGGCAACATCAGGCGTGCGCAAATCCTTACGTGCCAGATCGGCCGGTGTCAGGCGGGTTGCAAAAGCCTCGGCAGGGTCTGCCGGGTTATCACCCACATCAAGCACAAGGCGGCCCACCGCACGATAAAGCAAACCTGTATCAAGGTAAGGCACACCAAGCGCCTTAGCCAGGCGTTTAGCCAGAGTACCCTTGCCAGCCGCCGCCGGGCCATCAACAGCAATAACAGGGCCACGCACACTCATGCGGCAAGCCCTGCGCCAAGACGGTTCAGCAGCTCAAAGAACCCCGGAAAGCTGGTGTTGATAAAAGTTGTATCATCAACCTCCACAGGCTGATCCGCCACCATACCGAGTACAGTCGCACTCATAGCCAGGCGATGGTCCATATGTGTCCCGACACATCCGCCACCAGGGATGGCGCCCTTTGTACCATGCACAATCAGGTCATCCCCCTCAACGCTTGTGCGCACACCATTAACCTCAAGCAAAGCAATGGTTGAAGCAAAACGATCGCTCTCTTTCACACGCAGTTCACCCAGACCACGGAAGCGCGATACGCCCTCAGCATAAGCGGCGGCCACAGACAGAACAGGATATTCATCAATCATAGAGGACGCACGCTCAGCAGGGACGTCGACAGCCCTGAGAGCTGAAGCCTTTACCCGCAGGTCACCTGTCGGCTCACCCGCCTCAATACGCTGGTTAAGCACCTCAATCTGCCCACCCATTTCGCGCAGTGTGTCAAACAGCCCTGTGCGCAACACGTTCAGACCGACATTCTCGATCACGACCTCAGAGCCCGCGACAAGCAAAGACGCCACAACAATAAAAGCGGCTGAAGACGGGTCGCCCGGCACTATCACATCAGCGGCCTTAAGGCTCTGCCCACCCTGCAGACGAATAATACGACCTCCGGCAGATGTTTCCTCAACACTGATCTGCACACCAAAATGCTTCAGCATATTTTCTGTATGGTCACGAGTCGGCACAGGCTCCTCAACACGGGTTTCCCCCTTCGCATTAAGGCCTGACAACAAAATAGCAGACTTAACCTGAGCCGATGCCACCGGCAGGCGATATTCAAGAGCTTTTGGCTCTGCGCTTCCCTGAATAGCAAGAGGCAGCCTGCCCTCTTCGCGGCTCATGAAACGAGCCCCTGTTTCAGAAAGAGGAATGGTAACCCGTTTCATTGGTCTGCGACGCAGACTGGCATCCCCCGTCATCACACTCATCATGTTATGACTGGCCAGAATGCCACTGAGTAAACGGGCTGATGTGCCGGAATTACCCATGTTCAGAACATCAGCAGGCTCCTGCAACTGTCCCAGGCCACGCCCTTCAACAGTCCATGATCCGTCTGCATGACGGTGAATAACAGCACCCAGTGCACGCATGGCGTCAGCTGTGCACAGCACATCCTCGCCCTCAAGCAGGCCTGTGATATGGGTTGTACCCTTCGCCAGAGCAGAGAGCATCAGGGAACGGTGACTGATGGATTTATCACCAGGGACGACAGTGGTCCCTGTCAGAGGGGACTGAACGCGGCTGACACGCAACGGGCGAACCGCGGCACCTGAGGGGGAGGTTTCTGACTGTTTCATAGCTGCATTTTCTCGGTATTACGGGGCATCAAGTCAATCCGTCACTGTGCAGAAAACGCCATCAAAGCAAGAAAAAACGATTTTTTGAGCTATCAGGGTTTGACACAAACTCTATGCAATGGCATCTGGCCACGGCTTAATCACCATTATTGAGTCTGCGGTTTCGACTGTCGGAACCGGGATTCGTTCCTTATTCAGGAAGGCTTTGCCGCCTTTCTGATCTCTGCTCATGATCGACAGGTAGTAGCAAGATGTCTCAGCAGCCCGATCTCGGCACCAAACGCGTCTGCGTCTCCTGTGGTGCCCGCTTTTACGATCTCGACCGCCCAACAGCCATCTGCCCGAAATGTGGCACGGCTCAGCCTGATCTCGTGCCGCGCCTGCGTCGCACAAGTGACAGTCTGATTTCCAGCTCGTCTAATACGACACCGGCTCAGAAAGATGAGGATGATCTGGATCTCGGCACAGATACCGATACAGATGCCGATGCAGATCTTGATGATGCACCGGAACTGGATGACGACGACGACGATGATGACATCAGCTCAGATATCGATGTCACCACCGACAAAGAAGATCACGATTCGTGATCTGATAAAAAACCTCATCACTGTCATGGTGATGAGGTTTTTTTATTCAGGCTATTTTCTGCCGGCGTTCAATTTCAACGCCAACCGACTCGATTTCTTCAAACACATCGAGTTTTTCTATTTTCACTCTGACAACCTGCACACGCTGATCAGCCAGCACGCCAGCTGCAATACGCTCGGCCAGAGTCTCCACCAGTCTCACATGCCCTTCAGCAATGATCTGGTGCACAAGCCTGACAACATGCTCGTATGACACCGTACGGCTAAGGTCATCCTGCCCGACCTCAAGGTCGTTTCTGTCAGGAACACCAAAAGCAACAGACACACGAATACGCTGCGTCACATTCAGTTCATGCGGAAAAACGCCAATATAGGCATCAATCAGCATATTATTGATAAACAGACAGCGCAGAGGCTGCTCGCTCACCCAGGGCGCAAAAACAGTCATATTTCTTTTCTCACTCTTCCTGAGCAGACTGCGCTGAAACCGGAGACCACTGTAAATGCTGCCCTCCGTCCAGGGCAAGCATCTGCCCGGTCACAGATGGCAGGGCCAGAAATGCAAGAGCAGCACGGGCCACTTCGTCGGGTGATGTACCATACCCAAGCGGCACAGATGCACATTGACGGGCAAACTGTGCGTCACTCTGCCTTGTACTGGCGAGGGCCGGACCAGGCCCTATAGCATTTACTCTGATTTTATGAGGAGCAAGTGCCAGAGCCATAGTTTGTGTCAGAGTCCATAATGCACTTTTTGACACGGTATAACTGACAAAGTGAGGCGTAAGCGACCAGACCCGCTGGTCAAGCATGTTTAAAATTATCCCCTCAGCCTCTGCCGGCAATGCTTTACCAAAGGCCTGCATAAGCACAAAAGGGGCACGCAGGTTAGGCTGCATATGTTCTGCCCAGCTGTCAGCCGTAACTTCATCCCACTCGTCACGTTCAAAAGTCGAAGCATTATTGATCAGCACCCCTAACGGGCCACCAAGAGCCGCAGCGGCACGCGGCAAAAGAGTTTTTGTATCCTCTTCCACCATCATATCCGCCTGAAGCAGACATGCCTTACGCCCCAGAGCCTCAACAGCACGCAGGGTTTGTTCTGCCTCAGCTGTCTCTTCCCGGTAATGAATGGCAACATCAAACCCGGCGCGGGCCAGTGCCATGACCATAGCCTGCCCCAGCCGTGCCTTTCCACCCGTCACCAGGGCACGACGCGGCACCGCCTGCGACACAGGCAGAGTATTATGTTCTTCTGACATGATTTCTCCTTTGACAGCAGCGGCTTACACTACGCTGGGCGACGGGCCCCGAGTGCTGCAGCCAGTGTACCATCATCAAGCACATCAAGGGCGCCACCGGCTGGTACACCCTGCGCAACCCGGCTTAGTGTCACCTCATACTCAGCCAGCCTGTCCATCAGCCAGTGCATGGTTGTTGCACCCTCAACAGTTGCACCCAGCGCAAGAATGATCTCACGCACCTGCCCCGCATCAAGGCGCGCCAGTAAGGACGCAATATTAAGATCTTCAGGGCCGACGCCTGCCAGAGGCGACAATGTACCCCCCAGCACCTGATACACCCCGCCATGCACTCCGGCACGCTCAAGCGCCCACAAATCGCCCACTGTTTCAACGACGCAGACAAGCCGCTGATCACGCGTTTCATCTGTGCAAATATGACACGGATCAGAGGTATCAAGATTACCACAGGTGGAACAGGTTGTGACGGCCTGCCCCGTCTGATCGAGTGCTCTGAGCAAAGGCTGCAGGCGAGCCTGCGGGTCACGCAGCAGGTAAAGCACGATGCGGCGCGCCGAGCGTGGGCCAAGACCAGGAAGACGCCCGAACAACCTTATCAGCTGCTGTATTTCGTGCCCGCCCATAAGAGGTCAGAAAGGAAGTTTCATACCGGCAGGCAGGTTCAGACCACCTGTCACTTTTTCCATCTCTTCTGCGGCTTTCACGTCAAGTTTGGTGCGGGCATCAGCACAGGCCGCAACGATCAGGTCCTGAAGCATTTCCATCTCAGCAGGGTCAGCAAGCTTAGGGTCGATCGTGATGGAACGCATATCACCTTTACCGCTCAGAAGAACCGTGACCATGCCGGCACCTGAACTGCCTTCAATTGTCATTGCCTCAAGGGTCGCCTGCATGGCTTCCATTTTAGACTGCATCTGAGAGGCCTGTTTCATCAGACCGGCTAAGTTTTTCATTGTGTCTCTCCTGCTGGTGCCGCACAAAGCAGCATTTTTTTGTTAAGAAATAAAATAAGCATCTCAGCCCCGTACTACTACCCCGCCTTAGTCAAAAGACAGGCCCGGGTCTGTCGGACGCTCATCTTCATCTGTCAGTTCAGCATCAACCGGTGCAAATATAAGATCGGGGATCTCCTCAGGGGGGAGACCATACTCATCCAGAGCATGATCTTTCACATCCCCCAGCTCCGCCTCCGGGAAAACCTTAAGAATGGCCTGAACCAGGGGATGAGCCTGCACATCCTGGCGCTGAAACTGAATAATTTCAGCACCCTGTTCATCCAGAGTCAGTTCACCTTCCTCCTGAGACAAAGTAATGCGCCATGACATACCGGTCACAGCCTGCAAAACTGTCTGTAAAGGCTTAACAGGATGAGGGGTTGCACCTTCTTTAATGCGAATAACAATATGACCGGGCGCAAACGACACCAGGTGCACAGCATGGCGCAACACGCCATGTAAACTCGCCTGGCGCTCCTGCCTGACCAGAGCAACAACCTCCCGCCAGCTGCGGGGCTGAGCGGATACTGCCTCAGCCTGGGGAGTACTCTGCACCATATCAGGTTCAGGTAAACGTAAGGCTGTCGCACCACCACCCTGCCCACCAGAAACAACCTGTGGCATAACCCGGCTGCTGCCAGATGGAGGCATGCTCTCAGACGGCGCATCCTGCCTGCGCTCCACCGGAGCCTGCGGCGGCATACCACCAGCAGAAAGCTGCTTAATCACCTCCCCCGGCGATGGCAGGTCTGCAACATAGCACAGGCGGATCAGCACCATATCAGCCGCAGCACGACGATCAGGTGCCTGTTCGACCTCCTGAATACCTTTTACAAGCATCTGCCAGGCACGCATCAGCACAGGCACAGGCAGGCTGTCGGCCAGTGCAGCCCCACGTACACGCTCAGCCTCAGGCATATCAGCGGCATCACGCAGACCCGGAACGGCCCTCAGACGAGATACTGTGTGAATCAGATCAAGTATATCATTCAGCACGAGGCCGGGGTCAGCCCCGCGTGCATGCGCTGCATCAGCCAGGGCAAGTGCCGTATCAGGCTTGCCGGTCATCACCGCTTCAAGCAGGTCAAACACAACCTGACGGTCAGCAAGGCCGAGCATATCGGTCACAACGGCGGCACTTACCTCATCCTCAGCCGTACCGCGGGTGGCAGCCTGGTCAAGCAGCGACAGGCCGTCACGCACCGAACCATCAGCCGCACGGGCGATAAGAGCCAGGGCATCAGACGAGAGACGAAGTGCTTCTTTTTCGGCAATACGCTGAAAAAGAGCTACGAGGTCAGACTGTGCAACACGCCGCAGGTCAAAACGCTGACAGCGCGACAAAACCGTTACCGGTACTTTACGCAGCTCCGTCGTGGCGAAAATAAAAGTGACCTGAGCCGGTGGCTCCTCAAGAGTTTTCAGCAACGCATTAAATGCATTACGCGAGAGCATATGCACTTCATCAATGATGAAGACCTTCATGCGCCCCTGCATGGGGCGAAAGCGCGTAGCTTCTATAATCTCACGTACATCATCAACACCGGTGCGCGAGGCTGCGTCCATCTCGAGCACGTCTGGATGACGGTCTTTTAAAATAGCAACACAGTTAGCACAGACACCGCACGGGTCGGCCGTGGAGCCACCCTGTCCGTCCGGGCCGGTGCAGTTCAGGGCACGGGCGATAATACGGGCTGTTGTTGTTTTACCCACACCGCGCACGCCTGTGAGCATAAACGCATGTGCCACACGCCCAAGCCTGAAAGCATTGCGCAATGTGCGCACCATAGCGTCCTGACCGACAAGGTCATCAAACGTTGCAGGCCGGTATTTTCGGGCCAGAACACGATAGGGTGCAGCGGGGGAAGAAACCGGCTCTAAAAAACCGTCGGAGAAACCGGGCTGCTCCAGGAGGGAATCGGGAGGCTCCGCCTGAGGAGAGCCGGCATCGGCCTTATCGGTCATTGCGGTTCCGGATAATGGAGACTGGCTCTGCCTGTCCCTTATTTGTAAGGGAATAACAGGTGGAAAGCCGAACAATGACCCGGACGAAACTCACTGTGGCTGCTTCCTTCCGGATCTGACCAGGTCAACAAGGTATCCGTCCACTGCCGACTTTCCGTCGCAAGCGATAACACCAAACTGGCCCTGCTGCCAAGTCCGTATCTGGCACTTCTGCCACTGCGGCACAGATTTTCTTCCTTTACATGACAAAAAAGAGCACAAAGAGGCTATAGACACAGCCATACTGTTTAAAATTTCTCCGCCAGACATAAGAAAGTGTAAACGTGCTCAGATTAAAAACATCCTCATTTATACCTGTTGTTTTCTCTGCTTTTTGCTGCTTTTCCTCGGTAGCACATGCTGAAAAAAAAGATTCAGTTAACGGTAATGTGCCCAATGCTCAGCTGCAGAAAGAGCTCGCTGTTTTACGCTTTCAGCCTGATTCAGCCAGTGAATCCTGTATTAATGCCCTTAAAGAGCTGCACAAAACCCAGGATCTGATTGACAAAAAAGAGCAGCGTTCATCCAGCGACCCTGATCTGGCTATTGCCCATGATGTTCTGGAATCAGATTTCGAAAATGCGATCGAAATGTGCTCCCCTGATGTGCGCAGATTATGTGGTGTGCATGACCCCGACGTAAAGCTTGCCAAAGCCTGTGAAAACGTTGGCAGCCTGCCTGACACGACGCCAGAAAACTAATACACCCGCTTCTTATTTCTCAGGCAGCGCAACCAGGGCTTCGACCCCTTCACGGCACCCCAGTACAGCAGCTTTCTCTTTGATCGTCAGAGCATGCTCAGCAACAGCAACACTGGGGGCCTCCTTCACCTTTAGCAGACCAACCAGGCGATCAGCACTGATCGGTTCACCAGGCTGGCGTGGGCGAGGCAGCATCTCAAGATGCGCTTTACGCAATGCCTTATTTTTACGCAGAGCAGAAATTGCACCCTCAGGCAGAATATCTGCCTCGGTTTTCAGTTCATTCTGTACAGTGACCAGGACCTCAGGAGGGTATGTTTCTTCCGGAATAAGCAAAACGCCTGCCCGGCGCAATGCTTCACCTGCCTTGCGACTGCTGGTCAGCACCACGAGAGGGATAGCCAGCAACAGCCCCAGCAGAACAGGTGTCATCCAGAAAAATAAAGCCGATGATACAATCCATGCACCACATCCCAGTACGAGACCAAAGAGTGTGAACTTAGTGTACTGCTTTACGACAATTTTAACCGGAAAATCTCCATCATCACGACGCTGAGCATTCCACCCGGAATCATGCCCGGATAAAATAGAAACCACAGCAGAGGTCTGAATCAGCATAGCAACCGGTGCAATCAACCCGCCGATAAAGGTTTCGACAAGCACAGAAATGGCGGCTCTGATAAAGCCACCGCACCCTTTGCGGGTCGTTTTATCAAAAAGCAAAGCAATATAAGCCAGAAATTTTGGAGCCAGCAGCACCAGCATCGTACCAATAAACACATATTTTGCCTGCACCGGGTCAACATGTGGCCAGTTAGGATAAAGCGTTTTGGTATCGCCAAAATATTCGGGGCGCTGAAAATGCGCCTGCAAAGAAATACAAATACCGGTCAGCAGAAAAATCAGCCACAACGGTGACGTAACATAAGCTCCTATGCCAACAATCATATGCATACGGCTGATCCAGCTCAGCCCTCTGGCTGGCAGAACCTTCATATGCTGCAGATTACCCTGGCACCAGCGCCGGTCGCGAATAGCAACGTCAGTCAGCGAGGGGGGACTCTCCTCATAAGAACCATCAAGAGCCGGCACCATATGGATGGCCCAGCCACCCCGGCGCATCAGCGCAGCCTCGACAAAGTCATGGCTGAGAATATGCCCGCCAAAAGGTGGTCGCCCCGGGACATGAGGCAGCCCGGCCTGAGAGGCAAATGCACGGGTGCGGATAATCGCATTGTGCCCCCAGTAATTCCCCTCAGAGCCATGCCACCAGGCAATACCATGTGCAATAACCGGACCATACACACGCCCGGCAAACTGCTGCATGCGGGCAAAAAGTGTACCCCCGCCTACAATCACCGGTAATGTCTGAATAAGACCCACATTCGGGTGGCGCTCCATCGCTCCTGCCATACGCACCAGTGTGTCACCCGACATCACAGAATCTGCATCCAGCGTGACCATATGCGCGTAAGCACCGCCAAAACGACGCACCCACTCACCAATATTACCGGCTTTACGCTCAGTATTGTTATGACGACGGCGGTAATACACACGCCCGCCCGGCCCTGTGTAATCACGCAAAGCCAGAAAAGCAGCCTCTTCTTCAATCCACACATCAGGCTGCGTCGTATCAGACAAAATAAACAGATCGAACGCACCGATCTGCCCTGTTGCCTTCAGACTGCTATATATAGCTTTAAGGCCTGCCATAACCCGGTGTGGTGATTCATTATAAACCGGCAGCAAAAGAGCCGTACGGCTTTGCAGCTCAGGCAATGGTCCGGAACGGGTCAGCCCCAGACCAAGGCCGCCGCGGGTCAGCATAGAAAAAAAGCCCGCACAGGCTGAGGTGAAAGCCAGCCCTATCCAGAAAAACAGCAACACAAAAAGCGCGAGCATCGTAAACCCGAGCAGCGTGACACCATTGGCGTCAAGCACCAGGTGCATATGCCAGGCACCATAGACTGTCAGCGCGAGCGCCGAACCCAGAACAGACAGCCGCCGCAAAACAATAGTGCGGGGCTCTGTTACCGGCGTGCGGGGTCGCCCCTCTTTATCCGGCCGGGCAGAAAAGCTCTGCTCAGGCATAAAAAGAGGTGACTCAGCAGGCAACGCTTCAAAAGCTGAAATATCAGGTGTTACGGAGTCCATTTATAAAGCCATTTTTCTGAAATAGGCCCGTCATCTGTTGCCAGTACAGCCTGCAATTCAGCCACTTTTTCATTGCCAGGAACAAACTCAAATGTTGTACGCCAGCCTTTAATATTAGGGTTAGGCTCAACCACAACATTACGGATCGTGCCTGATGTTGTCTGTGGAATAAGGTGAAAATGTGTGTCTGCCGGTAAATGCTTAAACGGCTCACCCGTAAAATCAATTGCAAAGAAACGGGCCGTTTTATCATCCGTCACGGCACCAACACGTGTTGCACCAACGCGCGCCTGTGATGTGGGGAATGGGTTATCAGCCCCCCAGTACATGCGATACGTGAAATTATATTCCTTACCCGCAACCAGCGGTGCTTTAGGCCGCCAGAAAGAGACAATATTATCATTCACCTCATTCGGTGTGGGGATTTCAACCAGGTCAACCCAGCCCTCACCCCAGTCTCCTATAGGTTCAACCCACAAAGAAGGACGTTTTTCGTAATTGAGCGCGAGATCTTCAAAATCATGAAAATTACGACGCCGCTGCATCAGCCCAAAACCATGGGGCGAAACATCAGCAAATGCTGAAAACTGGAGGTCAAGCGGGTTACGCAGAGGGCGGAACAGCTGCTGACCTGCCCCTGTCCAGATTTGCAGAGCCTCGCTGTCATGTGCGGCAGGGCGCCAGTCATCAACATGATTACGATCGTTTGAATCAAAATAGAACATACCCGTCAGGGGTGCGATGCCAGACTGCTTCATCTCTACCCGTGGGAACAAAGACGACTTCACATCGAAAATTGTTGTATCACCTGGGCGGATAGAGAAGCTGAATGCCCCGGTAACTGACGGACTGTCGAGCAGACCATGCACGACGATCGTATCAACATTAAGAGCGGGTTTCTCAAGCCAGAAAGCGCGGAACAGAGCAAATTCCTCACCCTTGGCATCGCCGGTACCGTTCGCAAAGCCACGCGCTGACAAACCGTAATTTTGCCCTTTGGCAACAGCACGGAAGTACGATGCCCCCAGAAAGACGCAGAACTCTTCCATCACACCAGGGGTATTAATCGCTGTGCGCAAACGTAGCCCGGCAAAACCAAGGTTATCCTGCACTTTTAAGGCCGGATCAGCATAACTGAACAAATCAGGGCTGTAAGGAACCGGCGCTGACTGGCCGTCTTTTACTTCATAAATATCGATACGCGGCCGATAGAGAAAACCACGTGGGAAAAACTCAACATCAAAATCGAGATGCTCGCCGTACCACAGCGCTTTGTCCTCGCGGTATTCAATACCCCGGAACTGATCAAAATTCAGGTTATCAATCGCTGCGGGCAAAGTCTGATCAGGCCCGGCATAAGGAGCCGCAGCAAGACGCTTTGCTATCTGCCGCACAGTATCCTGAGTAAAAGCCCCTGTCGCACCGGCCATCTGAGCAACATGGGATGCTTCAGCTGCACTGGCCTTACGTGCAGAAAACCCCTGCGCCAGCGTAGCGAGAGTAGCTCCGGCTCCACCCTTTATAATGTCTCGTCGCTGTATAGATGACGACACGCCTGATCTCCTGTTATACACCGCTTTATTCTGCGATATTATTTTTCACCCGGACTATGCTGACCATACTTATATGAATTTAGATTTTTTTTTAAGTCTTTGTCTTCTGACCTGCCAGCAAACGGCGTAAACGGGCCATATCCTCAGCACAGGCAACTGCTGCCTCTGCTTCCATTTTGCGATAAAGGGCGAGTACTGCAAGCCCCAGTTGCGTAACCGTAGCGCCGCCGCCGCCGCCCGTGCGTGTTGTCACTACAGGAGAGGAAAAAAGCTGATTGAGGCTGTCAACCAGAAGCCATGTCCGCCTGTAAGACATGCCCATGGCCCGCCCGGCTGCAGAAATAGAACCCGTTTCGGCAAGTTTTTCAAGTAAACGTATTTTCCCGTGACCCAGCACAGGCGTATCATCTGCATCAAGGCGCAGCGTGAGTCTTACTTCCGGCATGATCTGACAGCTTCAGTTCACAGCAGAGAATATTTGCATGAGACGCTAAACCTCTGAATAGCTATTTTTTTCAACTAAATAAGTCGGGACATTTTAAAATAATGCCTGTTATATGCCCCTCTAGCATCTGGCGCCTCATGACACCAGACGATCTTATCAGTGTCACCAGCCTGGCCACACAGATACACACTGACTACCCCGAAGATGCGGCAGTTTTTACCAACCGCCTGAAACTGGCACCTGATGGCTGTTTTGTGCTGAGCAAAGGAGCATTGATTGAAGGGTATATTCTCAGTCACCCCTGGTTTGGGTGCATAACACCGAAACTAAATGCCATACTCACAGCCCTGCCTCAGGCCCCTGACCGCTGGTATCTCCACGATATTGTATTAAGTCCTGCAACAAGAGGGCTGGGACTTGCCGGCACCGGTATTGCTCTGATGGAAACCATAGCCCGAAGCTATGGTCTGCCCTGCATCAGTCTGGTTTCAACACGGCTTGCCCTGAAATTCTGGGAGAAACAGGGATTCACACCAGAAAACATTTCTAAGGAAGAAGAAAAAGTGCTGGCTTCTTATGACCCCGAAGCCAGACTTTTATCACGCATAATAGCGGACTAACTCTACTCGTCTGCGTCTGCGCTTTCATCAGGCTCAGGTGACGCCATCATGGAATCTGCCACTACACCGGCATGAACACGTACTTTTTGTTCAATATCTGCCGCCATTTCAGGGTGATCACGCAGAAACTGCTTGGCGTTTTCACGGCCCTGGCCAATGCGCTGGCTATCGTAGGAGAACCAGGCGCCTGACTTTTCAACCACGCCAGCTTTCACACCAAGGTCAAGCAACTCGCCGACCTTACTCACCCCTTCGCCATACATAATGTCAAATTCAACCTGGCGAAAAGGAGGGGCCATTTTATTTTTAACGACCTTAACCCGGGTCTGATTACCCACGACTTCATCTTTATCTTTAATAGAGCCGATACGACGAATATCGAGACGCACTGAGGCATAAAATTTCAGTGCGTTACCCCCCGTTGTTGTCTCGGGGCTGCCGAACATTACACCGATTTTCAGACGAATCTGGTTAAGGAAAATCATCATGGTGTTAGAGCGTGCGACCGAACCTGTCAGCTTACGCAATGCCTGGCTCATCAGCCGGGCATGCAGGCCAACATGGCTGTCGCCCATATCACCCTCAAGCTCTGCACGCGGCACAAGAGCTGCCACACTGTCGACAACCAGCACATCAATTGCACCCGAACGCACGAGCGTATCGGCAATTTCAAGTGCCTGCTCACCCGCATCCGGCTGGCTGATCAGCAGGTTATCAACATCAACGCCAAGCTTTTTGGCATATCCGGGGTCCAGAGCATGCTCAGCATCAATAAAAGCGCAGGTGCCGCCTTTTTTCTGTGCTTCAGCAATAGCATGCAAAGCAAGGGTGGTTTTACCAGAACTCTCCGGGCCGTAAATCTCGATTACGCGGCCACGTGGCAAACCACCAATGCCGAGCGCAATATCAAGCCCCAGAGAGCCGGTAGGAATGACGTCAGCCTGTTCACGCGGGCGCTGGCCCAGCCGCATAACAGACCCTTTACCAAAAGCACGCTCGATCTGCCCGAGTGCACCTTCAAGAGCTTTTGCCTTATCCATACCCTACCCTTCCTGCTGTCTGTCAGACATTATACTGCACAGGCTGCACGGTGCGCCTGTATTTTGATTCTACGGGCGCTTCCTGCTTAAGCGCATGCCTGACAACACCCGTTTCAGCCCGTCATACTGCCTGTTCTGCACACTCAGCACAACGCATTAAGAAACCGTTCTTCTTTTGTTTTATTTAGGAACAAAAGAAGAACATGTGTAGTGAAATTATTGAAAAAATGCAAGCTGTGTATCCGACAGAGCCGTGTCTTATTTTTTCTGGTTATCCTGGTTACCGGAAACCGCCAGACCGCTGCCACGAGGGTCTGTCCAGCCGAAGCATTTTTTTTCATCTCCCGGCAAACCGTCGCGACATGACACAAAATTTGCACGTCCATTGCCATTACCCACTTTAGGTTTCACCCCTAAAATAGCGGCCCTGAGCGCAATTGCTGCTGTATCAGCTGCGACATTTTGCCCTGAAGCTGTTGCGGCAGCATGGAAATAATCTTTGTTTTTATGTGCTATCGCCGCCGCCAGCATAGGCAGAGGTAATCTGGCAGGAGAGGCTGCAAGAACGATACCTGTAGAACCTGCGACACGGCCTGTACCAAACAGATTATTCATTGTCAGAGCACAACCAACAGTCTCTCCCTGGCGGTCAGTCACAATGAAGGAGGTAGATGCCGGCAGAGCACTCAGGTTACCCCCCTGAGGGAAACGCTGCGAATCCACCATAGACTGCGCCATATTTACATTTATCGGCTTACCATTCGTCTGATTACGCCAGCCTGACACGACGGATTCACCAATCAGCACACCCTGATTCTGATGATGTGTCAGAGCCGCCGCCATACCCAGACCACCATCAGCCGGAGGAGGCAGTAAATTCACCCTCAACCCGTTAATATCCAGAGATAAAGGAGCCGAAACCGTTGCAAGGTTGCGCCTCATATCAGCCATAGACACTCCCCCACCGGCATCGTGAGCAGCCTGAGAGAACACCTGACCAAGAGAGCCTGTATATAAATCACCTGTCCCGGCTGTGCGAATGCGCTCAAGAGATCCTGCAAGACGTGACTGCACCATCAGGTCATTCGTCTTCAGAATTTCTCCTTTGCCATTGCTAAAAATCGCCTGTGCTTTTTCATCTGCCAGCAAGGCAGCGTCAACTGTGCTCAGATCTGAAGCCAGTAATGTGCCAACAGGCACACCGTCACGGGCCATATTACGAGCCGGCATCAGCGTTTCGGAGAAATCGACACTGCCATAATGCAACTGCATCAGATAAAGGCCACGCACCAGCATAGGGACCGCAGCAGGACGCTCAGCTCCTGCCTCCGTTCCCGCCGGGGGCAGAAACAGAAAAGCTTCACCATTCTTCTGCCCGGGTTTCCAGGCAAGACAGGCACCACCGGCTCCCAGTGAAGCACGTGAAGGTAATGTTACAGATAAAGCCAGCCCCAGTGTTGCCGCAGCATCTGCCGCATTACCGCCCCGGGCCAGTACATCACGCGCAGCAAGCGCTGCCAGAGGTTCATCAGCGACAACTTCTCCGACAAAACCAGAAACAGCCGTGAGCTGAGGTGCTGAAGACCCTCCACAACCCGCCAGTAACGCTGCCATAAACAAACTGGCAGCCACACGTGTGGGAGCGGAAAAGATCGATGTACGTCGGGCAGAACCGGGGCTTAAATAACGCTCGGACACGTCAGGATCTCTCCATTTATTCTCAGATACGCTCACAGACAGATTTTAGCTGCCTTCTTTTCGATAGCCATCTTCGGCACACTCAGCAACACATACTCTGCGTTTGTGGTAAAGCTTTCTGTCTGCAATTCCCATTCTAACGCTTCTGCATTAGGGTAAAATCATGAAAAAATCAGTTTTTCCCTCTCTCAGGCAACTTACTTTTGTAACCGGTGCCTGTCTTTCGCTTTCAGGTTTTTCTGTACCAGCTTATGCTGACAGCCAGAGCTTTACACCCGAGCAGCGTAAAGAAATCGTAAACATTGTGCGCGACGCACTTAAAACAGACCCCTCTATTCTGGCAGATGCCGTTGCCTCCATGCAGGCGCAGGCCACAGCAAAGCAGCAGTCTGATGCTCTTGCCGCTGTACGGGCGCACAAAGACCTGTTTGGACAGAGCAACACAGACATTGTTCTGGGCAACCCTCATGGCACACTGGAAGTTGTAGAGTTTTACGACCCCCGCTGCCCTTATTGCCGCAAGGTTCTGTCAGACCTGGACAAACTCGTTGCAAGCGAGCATGACCTGCGCCTGGTAGAAAAAATTGTGCCTGTTCTGGGTCCGAACAGTGTTCTCGACGCCCGTGCTATTCTGGCCGCCGGTGAGCAGCATGCTTACAAAGAGTTTCAGCTTGCTCTGATGAGTGACACGGCAAGTCCGTCAACAGATCGTATTCGCCGGGTTGCGCAGCATATTGGCCTGAATGCCGATCAGCTTATAAAAGACATGCAGAGCCCAAAAGTGGCTACCGCCCTGCATAACAACATAGAGCTGGCCCGCTCCATCAACCTCGACGGCACACCAACGTTTGTCTTTGGTGATCTGCAGATTGTCCCCGGTGCGGTTTCTCTCGATGAGTTAAAAACCGCTCTCGCCCGCATGCGAAAAAGCCACTGAAAAATTCAGACATTCCTCCTCGTTTAAGAGCAGGAATGTCTGCCAGCCAAAAATCAGCCAACGCCCTCTGGCTGCGGTTGCCAGGTGTGCACGATACCTTCCTCACGAAACAAAACAGAGAGAGCGCGCACCATATCATCCATCATTTCATCCGTATGTGACGGACCTGGTGTCAGGCGCAGGCGCTCTGTTCCGACAGGTACAGTCGGGTAATTAACAGGCGTTGCGTAATGCCCGAACTCCCGAAGCAGGCGCGCACTGATCCTTTTGCAACGCTCCGCATCACCGACAGGCACAGGTATGATATGACTTGGAGTCATCGTAAAAGGGATACCCGCAGCACGCAGACGCTGCCTGAAAGCATGCACCCGCTCAAAAATAGCATCACGACGCCAGTTTTCTGCCCTTACCTTTTTTACACTCACCAGGGCAGCGCCAACAACAGAAGGCGGCAGAGCCGTAGTGAAGATAAAACCGGATGCTGTTGATCGCAGGAAGTCAATAATCTCAGCTGATGCTGTGACATAACCACCATGCACACCAAAACCTTTAGCCAGGGTACCCTCGATGATATCAACCTGGTCGGCAACCGCATCACGCTGTGATACGCCGCCGCCTTCCTCGCCGTACAAACCAACAGCATGCACTTCATCAAGATAAGTCAGAGCATTATATTTGCGGGCCAGAGCACATGTACCGGCAATATCAGAGATATCGCCATCCATTGAATAAACACTCTCAAATGCAATCAGCTTAGGTGCATCAGCCGGCGCTGCCGCGAGTTTCTCTTCAAGGTCGGCCAGATTATTATGCTCAAAAATAACAGTCTGTGACCCTCTGGCCCCTTTGATGCCTGCAATCATTGATGCATGATTCATCTGATCCGAAAAACAGATCCAGCCTGGCATGGAGGTCAGAATTGTCTGTAATGTTGCCTGGTTAGATACATAGCCAGAAACAAAAAGCAGGCCGGCTTCTTTTCCGTGCAAAGCGGCCAGTTCGGCCTCAAGCTCAGTATGAAGCGGGCTTGAGCCGGCAATATTACGTGTGCCACCTGCCCCGGCACCATGCTCACGCACGGCAGCGACGGCGGCTTCCATCACCTCAGGCACAACTCCCATCCCGAGGTAATCATTGGTTGACCAGACAACAACTTCACGCCCTTCAGGTGGCGGTGCCATTCCCTCTTCATAGACAGGGAAACGGTCTGTCAGCCGCGACAGGGGCGTAAACGTGCGATAACGGCCCTGCTGCCTGATTTCGTCAAGAACCTCATGACACCGTTCATAAAACGGATGTCTGGCGTTTCTGGTTACTCTCACGCTGTTCTCTCCTTGCGTCACCACAGTAACCTGGGCGCGGCGTTTATGGCTTTTCTTTCGGCATTACGTCACATAAAAAAAATTGCGACTTACCGCACATATACCCTGACAACAGGCTTCGTCACTGATGAATCAGGCATAGCTGTTATCTCAACCTGCCCGGGCGGAGCACCCGCTTCTGTCAGAGCCTCAACCATAGCCTGACCATCTGTTTTCACCAGATCTGTCAAAGCAGATCTGTCATGATCCGGCAGCCCGCTTGAAGGCACCAGACATTTCACGGTAAATAAAATGTTTGCTTTGCTCTGCAAAGCCTTTTTTACCATCGTTTCTACAGGGACACGCCATTCTTCTGACGGCGTGCCGGCAACAACCTGAAGCAACGGAGGCACAGGAGGAGGACCTGGTGGCTGTGGCGGAATATAAGGTACAGGAGGTTTGCCCGCCTGTGGGTTAAATGTTTTCTGGTCGATCAGCTTACAACCGCTCAGGCACAGAACCGCCCCCAGCAGTGCGCTCACCCTCATAACCGAGCGCTGTGCAGTAATAGAAATAACAGAGGGCATAACAGGCGCATCTCCACAACAGTAGCATCGCTTCTTACGCCCATTCTTCTCCGGCGCAAGAGTTCAAAAAATCATTCCCGGGGATAAGATACCCCTGTTACTCTCTTTTTACACAGTATTTCATTATAAAAGCACAGCGCATAAGGTTTTCTCTTGTCCCGCTGCTAGGGCGGTTTATACTACCGCCATTCTTACAGCGGGACAATCTGACCTGCTGCTGCACTGTCCTCTGAGACGAAAGCATTATGGCGACGTCAGACTCCACACGTCAGGGTCATCAGAAAAAAAATGAGCGGCGCTCTGCCCAGGCTACGGCAGTTTTGCGTATGGCTGGTACGGTCAGGCAACTTTTGTCGGAAGCCGGGCATATCACGCCTGCAAGCCGGGCTCTCGTTGAACTGATGTGTCTTCCGGTTACCGCTTTATGGTGTCGGGTACTGCGCTTTGACCCGCAAGCCCCTACGTGGCCTGACAGAGACCGCTTTCTTGTACCTTCCGCCTCTATGTTGCCACTGCTCGACATTATGCTCAGCCTGACTGGCAGCTCAGGCCCCTACAAAACGCCCCAAAACACGCACACTGAAATGGCCCCCGGGCCTGCCAGCTATGGTATTGCAGCCGCGGCCGGAATGGCACTGGGCGAGCAGACTCTCGCCAGTCGCTTCGGCCGCTCTCTCATCAATCACCGGACATGGGCCGTTGTGCAGGATACAGACCTGGCGTCAGGAGCCGCGACAGAGGTCGCTCAGCTCGCAGGACAATCAGGCCTCGACCGGCTGACACTTCTGGTCGCATCACTATCTGACAGTCCCTCTCCTGAACTCATCACTTCACTCGCGCTTTTTCAGGCATCGGGGTGGAATATCCGTAAAATCACAGCGGGCGACCTGTCATCCGTTACATCCGCTCTGGCCGCAGCTCTGCGCTCAAGAAAGCCGACACTAATCGTCTGCTCCCCCTCACCGGCCCGCAAAAGCTCAGATGAGCAAAACTCCCTTCCTCCGGCAGAACTCACGGGGCCATGGAGTCTTACAGCACGGCGAGGCGCATCTGCGCGCCGTTCGTGGCTACGCCGCCTGGTAAGGCACCGGCAGCGCAGCACCTTTCAGCGCGAGCAGATGGAACAGCTGCCTCCCCTTTTGTCCGAAGACTGGCTGCGCACATGGCGCTGGCATATGCGTCGCTCTCATGACAGATCAACAAAAAACGCAAGCCTTGTCGCCTTTCATACTCTGGCAGGTCTTCTGCCAGAAATTATGTGCCTCTCGTCCTCCGCTCTTCCTCTGCCTTCTGACATCCTGACGGACCATACTTTATCCCCCCCTGAAAATAGCACCGTCATCTGCGGCTCTAAAGCTGAAGGGATGTCAGGTCTTATGATCGGACTCGCTCTGCATGGCGGGTTACTGGCCTGTTGCCAGGCCCCCCTGATAGCGGCAGACCGAATGATGACAGCCCTGCGTATGGTCGCCTTTATGCGCAGAAAAGTGCTGCTTTTGCTGACTGAAAACAAACTCAATCAGGACTGTCTCAGCGGTGGTCTGCTCTCAGCAGAGCAGCTGCCGGCACTGCGGGCCATTCCTCACCTTGCGGTGTTTCGTCCCGCCAATGTGCACGAAACATTTCAGTGCTGGGAGGCAGCTCTTCGCTGGAAAGACGGGCCGTGCGTGCTCAGCCTCACCCCGGATGAAAACCCTGACACCCCTTTTCCCAAAAGCTGTTTTGGCAGCCCATCGCGCGGCGGATATCTGCTGCAGCATCAGCATGCCCCCCAGGTCACCCTTATCGCCTCAGGCTCAGAGGTTGCCATCGCGCTCGAAGCATCGCACCATCTGACGAAGCAGGAGATTCGTACCGCGGTCGTGTCACTTCCCTGCTGGAAACTTTTTGCGGACCAGCCTGAAACCTATCGCCAGAAGGTTCTGGGCGGATCTGGCATACGAGTCGGTATCGAAGCCGCCTCAGGTTTTGGATGGGAACAGTGGCTTAGTCCCGGTGGAGTTTTTGTAGATATGAACGCTCTGAACATTTCTGCTCAGACCGGCACCTCATATGATCGTTCCGGCAGCATTGCCGAAGCGGTCTGCGAAGTGGTGAAACATCACCTTTTCGCATCAGGCATGATGCGGGACTCTCTCCCGCAGGCAGGCCTCCCCTCCGTGGACAAAAACGCGGAAAGCCACTCTGGCAAAGTCATAAAACAAGAATGGAAAACTCAACAATGGCAGTCAAAATAGCAATTAACGGCTTCGGACGGATCGGGCGTCTTGTCCTGCGTGGACTGATTGAAAGCGGGCGGACAGACGTTGTGCCTGTAGCTATTAATGACCTGGGCAGCGTTGAAGCAAACGCGCATCTGCTCTCATATGACAGTGTGCACGGGCGTTTCCCTGCTGATGTAAAGGTTGACGGCAATAAGCTGATTATTTCTGCCAATGGCCGCACATGGGATCCGATTACTGTCTCTGCCGAACGTGACCCGTCAAAAGTACCTTTCAAAGGTATTGATGTGGCGATGGAATGTACAGGCCTGTTTACATCAAAAGAAAAAGCAAGCCCTCTGCTCCAGGCTGGCGCACGTAAGGTACTGATCTCAGCACCTGGTACTGATGTAGATGCGACAATTGTTTACGGTGTGAACCACGATATTCTGACATCGGATATGACCGTCGTCTCTAACGCTTCATGCACAACCAACTGCCTGGCACCAGTAGCAAAAATACTTGAAGATCATTACGGCATTGAACGCGGCTATATGGTCACCATCCACTCCTACACAGGTGACCAGCGCACAGTTGATACCCTGCACAAAGACCTCCGCCGCGCTCGTGCATCCGGGCTGAACATGATCCCGACCTCAACCGGTGCTGCCCGTGCTGTAGGTCTTGTTCTGCCGCACCTCAAAGGCAAACTCGACGGCACAGCCATTCGTGTACCAACGGCTAACGTCTCTCTGGTATCACTTGATATTGTGCCTAAAAAAATCCCTGGATCGGTTGAAGAAATCAATGATCTCTTCAAAAAAGCCTCTGAATCCGGCCCACTGGCTGGTGTTCTGGCCTATTCAGATGCCCCTCTGGTAAGCTCTGACTTTAACCATGCTATTGCCTCGTCCTCTTTCGATGCGACTCAGACCACCCTGGTTGATGGCGGCAAAATGGTTCGTATCTGCTCATGGTATGATAACGAATGGGGCTTCTCTAACCGTATGGCTGACACGGCTGCTCTGCTGGGATCTCTGTAATGGCAGAACTCTCCTTCAACACACTCGATAATCTCAACCCGGCAGGTAAGCGTATTCTGCTGAGGGCGGATCTGAATGTACCGGTTAAAGATGGTAAGATTACCGACTTTAACCGTATTGAGCGGATTGTACCCACAATCCGCGAGCTCTCTGACAAAGGGGGGCGGGTTATTATCATCAGTCATTTTGACCGCCCCAAAGGCAAGGTTGTGCCTGCGATGTCACTTCAGCCTATAGCTGAAGCACTGGCCACAAAACTTGGCAAACCTGTCAGCTTTGCGCATGACTGCATTGGCCCGGATGCTGAGGCTGCGGCCATGTCTCTCAAAGACGGCGAAGTGCTGGTACTTGAAAATACACGCTTCTACCCTGGTGAAGAGGCCAATGCCCCTGACCTGGCCACAGCGCTCGCAAAACTGGGTGATGTGTACGTCAATGATGCGTTCTCAGCAGCACACCGTGCCCACGCCTCAACCACAGGCGTAGCAGACCATCTTCCTGCTTTTGCAGGACGTCTGATGCAGGCTGAACTGACGGCTCTCGACACAGCTCTTGAAAATCCTGACCATCCGGTCGGAGCCATTATTGGCGGAGCCAAGATCTCAACAAAACTGACTTTGCTGGAAAACCTTCTGGAAAAAGTTGATGTTCTGATCGTTGGTGGCGCAATGGCAAACACCTTCCTTGCGGCAAAAGGCTATAATGTCGGCAAGTCTCTCAAAGAAGAAGACATGCTGGATACAGCCCGCCAGATTATGGAAAAGGCTAAAGCCAGAAACTGCGAGCTGGTTCTGCCCGTCGACGTCGTGCTGACACAGGATTTTATTGCAGGCGCACCAACAACTGTCGCTGGTGTGGCTGACATTCCTGATGGCTGGATGGCTCTTGATGTTGGCCCTGAAACAGTCACGCTGCTGAAAGAAAAACTGAGCACTCTGAAAACACTGGTCTGGAACGGGCCACTGGGTGTTTTTGAGCTCCCTCCGTTTGATATTGGCACCACGACGATTGCTCTCGAAGCCGCACGCCTGACAAAAGCCGGCACGCTGAAAACGATTGCCGGTGGTGGGGACACAGTCTCTGCCCTGCGTCACGCCGGTGTGCTGCATGACATGACCTATGTCTCAACAGCAGGCGGCGCGTTTCTGGAATGGATGGAAGGCAAAATTCTGCCTGGCCTGACTGCTCTGAGCAGAACGCTTGAGCGCACTATTCCGATTTGACCGAACGATACCAAAGGTCTGGCAGCTAACCCTGTCAGACCTTTACCTGTTTATTCGCGCCTGAGCACCTGGTCCGTCATGAAAGAGGCCAGCTTACCCGCCACAAAATCACGCTTCAGGGCCACTTCATCATATTCATCACGCACCCAGTCAAGGAAAGGCAGACGCCCCTCGGCTTCAGCCTGGTAACGCAGAAAAAAAGCGTCGAGAATACCAGTGCGGGACTGCTTAAAATGTCCGTAACGCCACGACAACTCTTTCATAGCGCGTGCGGCACTTCCCCCTTCGAACACAATAACCAGGGCTGAAGCCAGCCCCGCTCTGTCGGCCCCTGATTTGCAGTGCATCAGCATCGGGAAAGCAATAGTCTTATACAATTCTGCAAAACGCAGAATACGGTCACGATGTGGTGCACCACGACTTTCAAAAGCCATATCCACATGGGCAAGACCCAGCTTTTGGGCAGCCTGACGCGACAGGGCATCAGAACCACATTTGCGGTGCCCGCGCAAATTAACAAGTGTGCGTAACCGGTAGCGATTCATCGCCCGTTTTAAGCGGGCGGGCGTGGGGTGATTACACCGGTATACCTTGCCAGGAACCACCTCCTGAAAATTTGTCCAGACCAGCCTGAAAATAGCATGATCGACAAAAAGACTGTCGACCCAGGCTTTCATACGTCTTGCCGGGGAGGTTATCTGACCATCAAACACAGCGTATACAGCTCCACATCTGTCGGAGTTCGGGCTCCTCTCTTCCCTTAACAGGAAGAAAACGTCAATCTTTTAGCGTGTGCTGCCACAGGGTGGCTCAGGCCACTCATTAAGCCTCAAAGCCAGTAAAGCCAGGTCAAGCCAGCGCCCGAACTTTACACCGGCCTCTTTCACAAGCCCGGCGTCCTCGAATCCAAATTCTTTATGTAATGCTATCGAAGCAGTATTTTCGGCCTCTATACCTGCAACCATGACATGCACAGCTGTCTCACGGGCACGTTTTATCAGTGCCTGCATAAGCAAACGACCGACACCCCGTCGCTGCCACAACGGGTGGACATAAACTGAATTTTCAACCGTATAACGATACCCGTCAAAGGCACGCCATGGGCCATAGCTGGCATAACCTGTGATATCTCCCGTTTCAGAGCAAAACGCGACAAAAACAGGAAACCCTGCCTCTTTACGCTGACGCAGCCATGCAGCACGCTCAGCGCTCTCGACATATGTATCATTCCAGATCGCCGTCGTGTTCTGCACAGCATCGTTATAGATGCAGGTTATCTCAGGCACATCAGCATAATCTGCATCTCGTATCTGTATCACAACTCAGCTCTGCTCCTGATCTCTCTGACACGGTATGAGCAACAATGTTTATTTGCTCTCTTTTGCCAGACGATAAAGGTCGAGCGAGAAATAAGGAAGCTTTCCTTTACGCTGCGTCAGAGCGTTGACTGAATAAATAAGAGTATAATTCTTCTTCAGTACATCACAGACTGAGCGTTCAGCGTTACCTGTCATACAGGCATTAAATGGGGTCATCACCAAAGGCGGGTGCTGCGCAAGGTCATTCAGATAACGCTTCTCTGCCCCGGCCCCAAACATAATATCAACGTGATCTGTAAACGCGTAGCGGTCAAATGTTCTGAAATCGCCCATGTAAAAAAAAGCCTGATCAGCACGAATATTTAATACACGCTGATGAGCGGCCTCACGGGTTATCAAAGCATAATCAATAAAGGACATATCCCACAGCCAGCGTATATTACGACCGGTACAAAAACCCTGAGAAATAATAGAAACAATACATAAAAATAAAAAGCTATACCGTGGGAATTTAACATTCTGATAAAATAATACAGATGTCATAATAACAAGAGGCACAAAACATAAAATATAATAATGGTTAAAAGGATGTCCTGAAAGAACAGTCGCGGGTAATGATGAAATAAACCACAATGGCAATAGAAGCGCAGATGGTTCTCCTGCCCTCATCTCTTCACGGTATTTGCGATACCAGAGTAGTAAGACGGGAAGAAACATAACTGTATATGCTATAGTGCATAATACACTGGAAATTCTGCTAACAGTATTGCCACCATAATTTTGCAGGAAGTCATGCTGCATACGGAAATAACTCTGTAGCGCATTATTCCCTTCTATAAGGTAGGGAGAGAAAGACGTCAGCAGCCCAACTATGCATCCGATCGAAAATATAAAAATATACTGTAATTTAAAAAAACGAGGAGAAAACAAAAGAAACAAAACAGGTAAGAAAAGAGAAACTGCAACCAGATAATTAATATTAATTAAAAGAGGGATCATAAACCCTGGAATAAAATAATTAACAAATTTTTTATTTGATAACCCATTATATAAAACAGCAAGAACAACAGCAGAACCGGCTGTTAAAACATTTTCTGTATTCCCATCAAGAATTCCAAATATATTCCCGACAAAAATATAAATAAATAATGCTGTAATAATATTAAAAGTGCCAAAAAACCGACAAAAATAAAGCGTAACAGCACTAAGAACCAAAGATAAGAAAAAGAAATCGCCGTGGAAAAAAGGACATATTTTATCCCACGCACCATAAAATAAATAAACACCCCACGGTTTATGATCAAATGCATAACTATAAGGCAACATATGGTCACGAAAAATACCGCGCCCTACCATAGTATAGTAAACAGTATCACCATTACCATATGGAAGGTATAAAAAAGACAATATAGCAAGAACTGTTAAAAACGATCCCAGCCAGAACAGCCATTTTTTTCCACAAAAAATTGGCAGAGACTCTAAATTATTTAGTGTTTTTATTAAAAAATCTATATTTTGTTTCACAGCAGGCCTGCACAATATTACTCTTAATAATGAGATTACAGGAATGTATCCAAAACCTGCCCCCAACCTTTCCGTTTGTTAACCTTTTTTTTTGTGTAAAAAAAACCCCGTACTTTGCTTTCAAACAAAATACGGGGTTTTACTTAACTAACAGATAAGAAGAGATCAGCCCTTACGTTCCAGCTGCAGTTCCTTAATCTGACCAATAGCTTTTGCCGGGTTAAGCCCTTTCGGACAGGCCTGAGTACAATTCATAATCGTACGGCAGGCATAAAGCTTAAAGGTATCTTCCAGCTCATCCAGACGGTCGCCTGTATGTTCATCACGACTGTCGATAATCCAGCGATAAGCAGCCAGAAGCACTGACGGGCCAAGATAACGATCGCCATTCCACCAGTAAGACGGACAGGACGTCGTGCAGCAGAAGCACAAAATACACTCCCACATACCATCAAGCTTAGCACGTTCTTCAATACTCTGACGACGCTCTGAATCAGGCGGCGGAGCACTGTCAGACTTCATCCATGGCTCAATTGAACGCAACTGAGCATAAGCTGCATCAAGGTTTGAAACCAGATCCTTGACGATCGGCATATGTGGCAGCGGATTGATACGCACATCGCCCTTAACGTCTTTAATAGGTTTCAGACAGGCCAGTGTATTCTCGCCATCAATATTCATAGCGCATGACCCGCAAATCCCTTCACGGCATGAGCGCCGGAAAGTCAGCGTCGGGTCAACGTCATTTTTAATATGGATGATTGCATCAAGCACCATCGGCCCGATGTGATCCAGATCGATCTCGTAAGAATCGACGACCGGATTACTGTCATCATCAGGTGACCAGCGATACACCCTGAATGTTTTAACATTTTTAGCCCCGGCAGGAGCCGGATAGGTTTTACCTTTTCCGACCACACTATTACGCGGCAAACTGAATTCGACCATTATTTCCTCCCTTTCTCGCCTGATTGCTTAACCGAATCAGTAAACGCGCTTTTTGGGTGGGAAGACTTCAACTTCATCGGTCAGAGTCTTCATATGAACCGGACGGTAGGTCAGCTTTACCTCACCCTTGTCATTAAGCCATGAGACAGAGTGCTTCAGCCATTCCTTATCATCACGATCAGGATAATCATCACGGGCATGTGCGCCACGGCTCTCATGACGAGCCAGGCCGCTTTCAAGCGTTACCGTGCCGTTTGCCAGGAGGTTTTCAAACTCCAGAGCCTCCATCAGATCGCTGTTCCAGATCAGAGAGGAGTCAGAAACTGAAATGTCTTTCAGCCCACTCCAGATCTCACGAACCTTGTTAACACCATCCTGAAGGCTTTCTTCAGTGCGGAAAACAGCAGCATGAGACTGCATGTCACGCTGCAGGCGTTCACGCATTTCAGAGACTTTTGTTTTGCCATTGGCATAACGCAGACGATCCAGACGATCGAGCGCAGCCTCACCGGCATTTGCAGGCAATGGCTTCACAAAGTCTGCTGGTTTTACAACTTCTGCAGCACGACGCGCAGCAGCACGACCAAACACGATCAGATCGAGCAGAGAGTTTGTGCCAAGACGGTTCGCACCGTGCACAGAGACACAGGCTGCCTCACCCACAGCCATGAGGCCAGGAACGACGGCATCCGGGTTATCAGCTGTCGGACGAACAACCTCACCATGAATATTAGTCGGAATACCGCCCATATTATAGTGAACTGTTGGCAGAACAGGCACTGGCTCTTTCGTAACATCAACACCGGCAAACACGCGTGATGTCTCGATAATGCCAGGCAGACGCTGATGCAGCAGCTCAGAACCAAGGTGCTCGAGATGCATCATGATATGGTCTTTTTTCGGACCAACACCACGCCCCTCTTTAATCTCGATCGTCATAGCGCGGGAAACCACGTCACGCGATGCAAGATCTTTAGCCGTTGGTGCATAACGCTCCATAAAGCGTTCGCCCTCAGAGTTCGTCAGGTAAGCCCCTTCACCACGGCACCCTTCAGTCAGCAGACAGCCTGCCGGATAGATACCTGTAGGATGGAACTGAACAAACTCCATATCCTGTGTTGGCAGACCCGCACGCATCACCATCGCATTGCCATCACCAGTGCAGGTATGAGCAGACGTACAGGACTGATAGGCACGGCCGTAACCACCGGTTGCCAGAACAACCATCTTCGCATTGAAGCGATGGATCGTGCCATCATCAAGGCACCATGCGGTAACACCGCGACAGTTGCCCTCATCGTCCATAATCAGGTCGATGGCAAAATACTCGACAAAAAACTCAACGTTATGTTTCAGACACTGCTGGTACAGTGTGTGCAAAATAGCATGGCCGGTACGGTCGGCAGCAGCACAGGCGCGTGGCACAGGTGCTTTACCAAAGTCACTCATATGACCGCCGAAGGGGCGCTGGTAAATCTTCCCGTCTTCGGTACGGGAGAATGGCACACCAAAATGCTCGAGCTCATAAACAGCCGGTACAGCTTCGCGGCACATATATTCAATGGCATCCTGGTCACCCAGCCAGTCAGACCCCTTAACGGTGTCATACATATGCCACCGCCAGTTATCTTCAGCCATGTTACCCAGAGACGCACCAATGCCGCCCTGAGCGGCAACTGTGTGGCTTCGTGTCGGGAAAACTTTTGTCACGCAGGCGGTCTTAAGGCCAGCAGCTCCCATACCCAGCGTGGCACGCAGGCCGGATCCCCCGGCACCTACAACCACAACATCATATGCGTGATCAACAATTCGGTAAGCTCCCCGGGACGGAGAGGTATTGGCATTCATCGTGACGGCGCTCCCATGTGCGTTCGGCCTGTCATATCTTCAGGATTTATGTCTGGCCTGCTATGCAGGCGCAGGCACCAGGTTAATAACTCTCAGGATTTCCGGCTAACGCCTGAAATCACCAGCTTGATGACGGAAAACACGCCCAGAAGGCCGATAAGTGCCGTCGCAGCTTTGACCAGAATACGTGTTGGTTTATGCAGCTTGCCATGCACATAATCGTCAACAATCACCTGAAGGCCGACACCGGCATGGTGGAATGTTGTAATAATCAGTGCAGTCAGCATCGTCGCGTTTACAGGCTTGCCACCCCACTTCACAACGGTGTCGTGTGATGCGCCTTTGAGGCGGAAGATCTGAATAACAAACCAGGCTGACAACGGCAGCAGAGTTGCTGCTGAAACACGCTCAGCCCACCAGTGCTCAGTGCCTGAACCACCAGCACCCAGCCCGCGTGCACGCCCAAGCTGTGAACGCATTACCTTAATGTGAGAAACAGAAGAGTCCATATCAGGAAGCCTTCCCTACTTTGCTACGGCCGCCTGAACGTCCGCATGTGATCAGCAGTGCAGCGACCAGAAGGACACTCACACCTGCACTTACACCAACAGCAACCGGGCCATCCTTGTTGATTTGTTCTTTTTCGAAACGGTAGCCGCTATCCCACATGAGATGGCGAATACCACCAACCGTATGATACACTACTGAAGTGAGCCACCCGGCCAGAACAAGCTTGCCAAGCGGGTTACCCGTTACTTTACGCGCTGTGTCAAAAGACTTTGGGCCTTTTGCTGCAGCTGAAAGCCATAACACGCCCAGCGTTGCGCCGCCTGTGGCGATCACACCGGTAATACGGTTTAAAATAGAAAGAAACATGGAAAGCCGAAAACGGTACACCTGAAGGTGTGGCGACATTGGTCGCTGTATCAGCTTACCGTCACTGCGGCTTCCCACGAAGAGGGCCTTGCGGATATCCTGCATTGTCAGCCTCGTATCCCGTCCATCAATCCCTACACCGGCCAGGGGCGCCGGTGTTTCTGCATAGACTTTCGTCTACGCCCACCGGCAAAAGTGGTCAATTCACTATGGCTACACGAGACCGAGAGGCCCTTCATTCTTTTTTTACTTTTAGTGTTTAGGCAAAAGGTCCAGAGCAACCATGGTTTCAGCAATCTGTACTGCATTAAGGGCTGCACCTTTACGCAGATTGTCAGATACACACCAGAATGCCAGACCATTTGGCACAGTCGGGTCAAGGCGCAGACGTGAAACGTAAGTTGCGTCCTCACCGACACACTCTGTTGGTGTCACGTAACCACCATCTACGCGCTCATCACGCAGAATAACGCCATCTGCTTCACGCAGAGCCTCGCGGGCACGCTCAAGATCAACAGGCTCTTCAAACTCTGCCACAACGGCTTCAGAATGTCCGATAAAGACCGGAACACGAACACAGGTCGCAATCACTGAGATATCAGGATCAAGGATTTTCCTTGTCTCAACAGTCATTTTCCATTCTTCTTTGGTCGCACCATCATCCATGAAGCGATCAATCTGAGGAATGCAGTTAAACGCGATCTGTTTCTGAAACTGCTCAATAGCAGGCGGATCATTCACGAAACTACCACGGGTCTGGGCAAACAGCTCATCCATCCCGGCTTTACCGGCACCGGCCACCGCCTGATATGTCGCAACCACAACCCGCTTAAGGGTAAATAAATCGTGCAGTGGTTTCAGAGCGACAACCATCTGAATAGTTGAACAGTTTGGATTCGCAATAATATTGCGTTTCATACCCTTGAGCGCGTTTGGATTCACCTCTGGCACGACCAGCGGTACACCGGGCTCCATACGAAAATGTGATGTGTTATCAATTACGACACATCCTGCTGCGGCAGCAATCGGGGCATATTTTGCAGATACAGAACCTCCGGGAGAGAACAAACCAACATCCCACCCTGTGAAGTCAAATGTCTCAAGGTTCTGAACCTTAAGCACCTTATCGCCAAATGACACTTCACGCCCTGCTGAGCGGGGAGACGCCAGAGCTACAATTTCATCAACCGGAAACTTGCGTTCCTCCAGTGTTTTTAAAATCTCACGCCCTACTGCACCCGTGGCACCAACAACAGCAACCCGATACCCCATCACTTCACCTAACTGTTTTATCCTTGCCAGAACGCCTGACAGGATGAAGAATCTAAACCAAAGACCATATAAATGGAATGAACATCCTCAGGGTAGCCCTTCAGAGTTCTGTTCTTCATAACAGCCAGAACGGGTATTGCGCTATCCTTTAGCAAGGAAACTCCGGCTTATGACCTCTCCTCGCCACAATGCATCCGCTCCTGCTCAGCCCTCTGTTGCTCCGGCAGCACGGCACCCGGCACCCGACGGTACCCTTGTCATTTTAGGAGCAGGCGGAGACCTGACGCATCGCCTTCTGGTGCCAGCCCTTTATGACCTGGCGTGCAGTGGCTTTTTACCCGACGACTTTAAAGTCGTCGGTGTCAGCCTTGAGAAGCAGACTACGGAAGAATGGGTGGCTTCTCTGCGCGCACGCCTGGATGCTTTTACCCGCGATAAGCATGCCGAGTTTTACACAACCAAAATCAGCGAAGAGGCATGGCAATGGCTGGCAAGCCGCATGACCTATCGTTCCATGAGTTTCGTCTCTGCTGAGGAGATGCAGACCCTCACCGCAGATATCGCCGGACGTAACGCTGTTTTCTACCTCGCCATACCCCCCCGTTTTTTTGAAGAGTCAGTTGTCACTCTGGCAAAAGTCGGACTGCTCACCGAAAAACCTGGGGTATTCAGACGGCTTGCCATTGAGAAACCTTTTGGCACCGACCTGGAAACAGCAGGAAAACTCAATGCGCACCTGCTCTCGGTAATGAAGGAAAGTCAGATTTACCGTGTTGACCATTTCCTGGGCAAAGAAACTGTGCAGAACCTGCTGGCCCTGCGCTTTAGCAACCTGCTGTTTCAACCCCTCTGGCACCGTGACTATATCGACCATATTCAGATAACCGCAGCTGAAACGCTCTCCGTTGAAGGAAGAGGTGCATTTTATGATGCGACGGGTGCTCTGCGCGATATGGTGCCTAATCACCTCTTTCAAATTCTTGCTCTTGTCGCAATGGAGCCCCCAACATCTCTCAAGGCTGAGCCTGTTCGTAATGCCAAACAGCAGGTTTTTGATGCAATACGCCCCATCACTCCTGAGAACGCCGTGCGTGGCCAGTACATAAAAGGCAGGAGCGGCGACCGCATTATTCAGGCATATCGCGAGAGTATGGGTGTTGCTCCGGATAGTATAACTGAAACTTATACTGCGTTAAAAATTGAACTGGACACCTGGCGCTGGGCGGGTGTGCCTTTTTATCTGCGCACCGGGAAAGGGCTGAGCAACAGCGTGACGCAAATTATTGTGCAGTTTAAGCAAACACCCCTGTCACTGTTTCATACAGAAGATGGACAGCCACAGCCCCCCAACCGCTTTGTTTACAACATCCGCCCGGACAAAGGTGCAGACCTTCATTTTAATGCGAAAAAACCTGGTCCTGAAACTAACATTTCAGAAGTTGTGGCGCAGTTTCGTTATGAAAAATCTTTTGGTAGCCTGCCAAATATTGGATATGAAACACTGCTTTACGATTGCCTTCAGGGTAGCGCTTCACTTTTTCAGAGAGCTGATAATATCGAAGCGGCATGGCGTGCTGTTGACCCCGTGCTGAAAGCATGGGCTAAAGACACGAAACCTCCTGAATTTTACACAGCAGGAAGCAATGGTCCGGCTGGCGCCGACGAGCTTCTTGCACGAGATGGTCGTTCATGGGGTCCGCTAAATAATATTAAAAAATAATATGTTTTTAAAAATGCCTTCTTTTTCAGGAAGGCATTTTTATCATGACTTTTAATTACTTATTATTTTCTCAAGCGTTTTAGAAACACCTTTGCTTTTTATATCTTTCCTTAACTGTACAAATTCTTTTATAAAATTATTATTTTTATCCAGATCCCATCCTGAAAAACTATTTATTTGTAATGATTTTTCATAATCATTATCAAGAATAAGATCCTTATCTTCATTACTCAGACGTGGCTCCTGCACAGAGTAACTTTGCCCCTCATCATCCAGCCCTGAAATATAAGAACAGAAACACGCCAGAAGAAATGAAATTCTTCTTATATCTTCACCTTTTTTTACAACATCCATTGCTGTAGGCCTGACAAAAACAGGAAGTTTTGATGCGCTGTCAGATGCAATACGTACAAGCTGATCACTCACAGCTTTATTGCTAAAGCGCGACAGTAGCTGCTGTGCATAAGCAGACAACGTAATACCCGGAGGGGCCTCAATCAGCGGGATGACATCAAGATGTAAAAACTTCTCAAGCAAAGCCGTAAGATGAGGATCTTTCATCGCCTTATTCACCACACGATACCCCATCTGCACAGCAGGCAAAGCAAGCATCGAGTGTGAGGCATTCAGCATACGCAGCTTCACCTGCTCGTATGGGGCGACGTCCTGAGTGAAGAGCACACCAACCATCTCCCATGCAGGCCGTCCCTGCGGAAATTTATCTTCCACAACCCACTGAATAAAGTCTTCCGAATAGACTGGTGCACGATCATCAATACCACTGGCCGCATTCAGACGTGTTACATCATCAGCTCTGACAGCAGGGGTAATGCGGTCAACCATGCAGGAAGGGAAAGCGACATGTTCACTAATCCACCCGGCCAGCTCTGTGTTACGCTGATGTGCCCAGCCCAGCACCGCGTTGCGCGTTACCTGGCCATTATGCGGGACATTATCGCACGACAATATAGTAAAAGGCGCGATACCAGCTTTACGTCTGGCGTTAAGCGCCTCAACAAGTAAACCAAAAGCAGTATGCGGCACATCACGCGCAACATCCTGCACAATATCTGGATGATCAGACAGAAAACCTCCTGTCTCATCCATATAATATCCGCCTTCAGTAATAGTCATGGTGACCAGGCGAATGTGCGGGTCAGCCAGACGCTGTATAGCCCCTCTGCGATCATCAGGAGCATAACAATACTCAACGATTGACTGCACGACTCTGATCGTATCAGAACTATGTGCAGGGCACTCTGTGAGCGTATATAGCCCCGACTGAGCCTGCAGAGCGCGCGCCTTCTCTTTCTCAGATGCAGACTCAACCAGCCCTATACCCAGAATTCCCCATCCTTCCTGACCAGGAAGGGCCAGAACACGGTCCGTATAAACTGCCTGATGAGCTCTGTGGAAGTTTCCGACACTCAGATGTGCAATACCCGGCCTGACTGCTGTACGGTCGTAAATTTCGGTCACGATGCCAGACGGCAGGTCAGACAGAGTTTCTGCTGTTAACTTCATAAAAATATCCCTTATGGCCGCATCCTGAGGGATAAATTTTTGTAAAACACCCCAGGTAACAGCGAAATGGATGTTTTAACTTAGAAAACATCTCAATCCGTGCATAAGAAACAATAATAACCAGGCTGTAAACCGTATTTATTATTATGAATTCTGTTCAGTCATATGCCTGACAAGCAGGACACCCGTCTCGACAAGCCTGTCTGTCAGCTTCAGCCCGGTCTCCGCATCACACAAAGCCGGGTCACCGCGGCCAATACCCTGCGTCGCGGTGACATCGCCTTCAAAAGGCAGAGAAACAGAAACACCATTAAGGCTTACCTGGCCAAAATCAGCGACTTTAAGGCCCCAGGCTTCTTTATCTGGCTCAGGCCTGACAAGCGCCTCTGGTTTCACCAGGTCAGGACACAGATGCATCGCAATACTAAACAACGGATTTGCCCCATGCCCGGCTGACAGTTGTGCTTTTTGAGCACCCAGCAACTGAGGCAGAAGCTCTGATGCTGCACGCCACAGATACAGGTTAGGAATAACCACTTCTGTCTGCTTCATAATCTGTCGTGTGACATCATGAATCATCGCACTGTTGCCGCCATGACCATTCAGAACAATGATTTTTTTAAAGCCCCGGGTTAACAGACACTCAAAAATATCTGTCAGCACAGCCCGTAATGTTGTTTGGGAAAGCGCTATCCCTCCGGGCATATACCCAAAATAATCAGCACCACCAAAAGGCAGAACAGGTGCGACATACGTCTCATATCCCTGCCCGGTTGCCTTAAGGGCAATGCGTTCGGCCACCTTATCTGCCAGCAGATAATCGCCCATTGGCGTGCATGGCCCCTGATCTTCAAAGCTACCCAGAGGCAGGAGAAGAACAGGGTCTCTGGCGGCAATTTCACGCATGTCAGCAGCTGTCAGGCACGCCATATGCACGGTTTTATTCTGTGTCACAGGAGGGCCTTTCTCTGCTGATCTGAGAGTTATTATGCGCGTGGTGTAAGCTGATGAAACGCCCAGTCAAGCCATGGTAAAAGAGCTCTTACATCGGCACTCTCTACGGTCGCACCACCCCAGATACGCAGGCCGGCAGGTGCATCGCGATAGCTCGCAATATCAAATGCCACACCCTCTTTCTCAAGCAAAGCCGTCAGCTCCTTAACCGTCTTCACCTGTTCTTTACGTTCAAGCGCAAGGAACCACGGTGCGATAATACGCAGACAAATGGATGTTGATGAACGCTGAGCCGGGTTCTGCGCAAGGAACTCAACCCAGTCTGTTTTCTCTGTCCAGGCCACGACTTCCGCCAGGTTTGCCTGGCTACGCGCTTTAAGAGCAGGCAAACCTCCGACTGACTCAGCCCATTTCAGGCTGTCGAGTGCATCTTCAACACACAACATAGAAGGTGTGTTGATCGTATCTCCCTTAAAAATCGGCTCGATTAACGCACCTTTTTTTGTCAGACGAAAAATTTTTGGCAACGGACGATCTGTTTTAAACTGCTCCAGACGCGCCACAGCACGTGGTGAAAGAGCCAGCATACCATGAGCAGCCTCACCACCCAGAGCTTTCTGCCAGGACCATGTTACGACGTCCAGGCGGTCCCATGGCAGATCCATGGCAAATGCAGCTGATGTTGCATCGCAGATCACCAGCCCCTCATGCTGCGCAGGCACCGCATCTGATGAAGGCACACACACGCCGGAGGTTGTGCCATTCCAGGCCAGGACAACGTCGTGGTCCCAGTTTACCTCTTTAAGGTCAGGTAAGGCACCATAATCAGCACTGAGCACACGTACATCATCAAGCTTCAGCTGAGAAACAATGTCCTGAGCCCACAGAGCTGAAAAGCTCTCAAATGCCAGGACGTCAACCGGACGGGCACCCAGCACAGACCAGAGCACCATCTCCATCGCACCGGTGTCTGACGCCGGTACAATACCAACACGCCAGCCCTCTGGCACACCCAGCAATGCGGCAGAACGCTCAATCACGTCATTCAGGCGGGCGCGGCCTTCAGCTGAGCGATGTGAGCGGCCTGTGAGTGCACCACTCAAAGCCTCAACACTCCAGCCCGGACGCTTTGCACAGGGACCAGAGGAAAAACACGGATTGGCCGGACGGATGGCCGGACGTGAGGAAACATTATGCTGGGAGATTGTCATGTTTGTTGTCCGGATAAGGAAATGGGACAAACCCTGGTGCGAGAGAGGGGACTCGAACCCCTATGCCCGTAAAGGCGGTCGATTTTGAGCCGACTACGTCTACCGATTCCGTCACTCTCGCAGCTCTGAACCCTCTCGTATCAGCAAAACGCTTTACAGAAAAGTGCAGGCCTAAAAATAAGCAGGGCTTAAGCTAATATTTTGTCAGCGACAAACCCGCTGCGTACCATCAGAGGCAATGTAGGTACCGGTCTGTGGGTTAAAGCAGGCATTCTGAGTGCAGCTGCTGCCGGCAGAATAGGGCTGAGGATAATTTTGTGCTGCCATGGCCTGAGCTTCACGGGCAGCGGTGCCACATAAAGGTGTATCGGGCGATGCTGAAGGGTCGTTCACCACCATTGATTCACTATATGTTTCGGAGGGCTGTGACACGAGGCCGGGCGCAAATGTCTGGGGGGGCTTACGGGCAGGCTGTGCAGAACATCCGGCAAGAAACGTAATGACTGCACATGTCACCGCACCACGAAATAAAAAACCCTCAGACATTCCTGCCCTCCCTTGATCAGAACGCCCTGGTCAGGACGATAACCACACCAGAATTAAATACGCGCCTGTGCCGCTATGATACGCCACATATGCTCAGCAGCTCAATATGCTTCCTGTTCAGAGATCAAGTAATCCCTGCTCCTGCTTTTGTGCTTTTTTACGACTGATAACAGCCTCTCGCGCACCATCACCAAAGGTCAGCTCAACAGCCTGCCCGGCTTTCAGTGCACCTGATGACGTCACAGGCTGCCCCTGCGCGGTAACGAGCACATATCCCCTGGCCAGAATAGCCTGAGGGGAAACAGCATCAAGCTGCCCGCATATACCAGCCAGGGCAGTTTTACGCTCGCGCAGGCAGGCCTGAAGCGGTGCAGGTGTAAGACGCTGACGCTCAAAACGTATATGCCATTTCTGCATCGTGCGGGCTGTGCCGCTTTGTAGTGCTTTCTCAAGATAGGCAACGCGGGCACGCTGACCAGCCAGCAGGGCCGCAGCTGACGGCACAGAACGCTCAGCCGCCACCAGAGCCGCGCGCTTATGGCGCACAAAACCAGGAAGAGCCACTTCAAGCCGGCGCCAGCGTGTATCAAGCTGCATACTCGCTGTTTGCAACAGCCCGGGCAGATCCGGCAAAGCGCTGCCAGCACGCAGCAGGCGCAAACGCGCTGTTTGCAGGCGGTGTGACAACGCACTCAGCGCGCGCGCACCACGATGTTCAAGGTCGGCCATAACCTCACTTCTGACCGGCACAACCATTTCTGCCGCAGCAGTTGGAGTTGGTGCCCTGCGGTCAGAGGCAAAATCAATCAGTGTCGTATCCGTTTCATGCCCGACCGCTGATACCAGCGGAACAGAACAGGCCGCAGCGGCCCTGACAACCTGCTCATCATTGAAAGCCATCAGGTCTTCCAGCGAGCCGCCACCACGTGCAACAATCAGCACATCAGGGCGTGGCACTGCACCCGTACCATCAAGGCGGGAAAACCCCTCAATCGCGGCTCTCACCTGGCTGGCAGCACCCTCACCCTGCACGGCAACAGGCCAGACCAGCACATAACGCGGAAACCGCCGGGCCAGCGTGGTGCAGATATCATGCAGCACGGCACCCTGGAGCGAGGTCACAACTCCGATCACATCAGGCAGAACCGGAAGCGATCGTTTGCGCTCACCATCAAACAACCCCTCTTCAGCCAGCTTCAGACGCAACCGCTCAATACGGGCCAGCAGAGCACCCTCACCAGCATACTCCATCCGCTCGACAACAAGCTGATAATTTGAACGCTCGCCATAGGCTGAGACCTTGCCGGTCGCAATAATCTCCAGCCCGTTTTCAGGCACCAGCCCCAGGCGCGAAACTGACCCTCGCCAGACAACACCAGCAATCTTGCCGCGTTCATCTTTAAGCGAGAAATACAGGTGCCCGGAGGGGTAGCGCTTAAACTCTGTTATCTCGCCACGCACGCGCACACGACCAAACGTGCCTTCAAGGGTGCGCCTGATCGCTCCGGAAATTTCCGAAACACTATATTCGGGCACATTCCCTGCGGATGGCCGCTCTGCTTCAAACTCTTCGTTCATTCCGCCAACTTATGCTACAGACGCCAGACCTGAAAGAGCTGACAACAAAAGATATGGGAGAAAAATAATGCGGGTATTACTGGTCGGATCAGGCGGGCGTGAACATGCGCTGGCCGCAACACTTGCCCGCTCGCCTCAGCTGGCAGCCCTGTTTATTGCACCAGGCAACCCTGGTACGGCTGATATCGGCACCAATGTTGCCATTAAAGCAGATGATGTGCCGGCTCTGATTGCCTTTGCCAGAGAAAACAACATTGACCTCGTTGTGCCTGGCCCTGAAGCGCCGCTGGTTGCTGGCCTGGCGGATGCCTGCGCCAAAGCAGAGATTGCCTGTGCCGGCCCGACACGTGCCGCAGCGCAGCTGGAAGGCAGCAAGAAATTCACTAAAGAAATCTGCTATGCAGCCAGCATCCCGACAGCGCAGGGCGAATATTTTACGAATGCAGATAAAGCCATCACCTATGTGCGTGAACGCGGTGCCCCTATTGTTATCAAAGCGGACGGACTGGCTGCAGGTAAGGGCGTGGTTGTTGCTCAGACTCTGAGTGAAGCTGAAGATGCTATTCGTCAGATGCTCAACGAAGGCTCAATGGGTGACGCTGGTCGTCATATCGTCATTGAAGACTGCCTTGAGGGCGAAGAAGTCTCTCTTTTCGCGTTTTGCTCCGGCGATAAAGCTGTGCTGATCGGAGCTGCACAGGACCATAAACGTATTGGAGATAATGATACCGGCCCCAACACAGGTGGCATGGGTGCTGTTTCCCCTCCCCGCGGGTTTAGCCGTGAAGACCAGGAAAAAGCGCTCGACCTGCTGGTTCGTCCGATGCTGCATGAAATGCTGCGCCGTGGCATCTCCTTCCGTGGGGTTATCTTCGCCGGCCTGATGCTGACAAAAACCGGCCCGCAACTGATAGAATATAACGTGCGCTTTGGCGACCCCGAAGCACAGGCACTGCTTATTCGCCTGACCTCTGACCTGCTGCCTGCTCTGAAAGCTCTGGCTGATGGTACGCTTGAAACAGCCTCCATCACCTTCTCAGACAAAGCTGCTGTCAGCCTGGTGATGGCTGCTGAGGGCTACCCTGAAAAACCCGTCACTGGTGCCGTTATCAGTGGTGTGGGTGCAGCCGCTGCTCTGGAAGGTGTTCAGGTCTTTCAGGCTGGCACAAAGACAAATGATGAAGGCGATCTGGTGGTCGCGGGTGGTCGTGTGCTGTCGGTTTGCGCCCTGGGTGACACGGTGCGTGAAGCCCGTGACAAAGCCTATGCCGGTGTAAAGAAAATCAGCTGGAAAGGCGCACAGTGGCGCACTGATATTGGTGCCCGCGCACTCGAAAGCTAAAGCCCTCCGTCCCTCTCCTTCGCGCCACGGTCATCAGCTTCGTAAGCCCGGCCGTAGCACACATTGCCTGAAAGGTGCCTGCCGTTTATGAGTGCGCCCACCCATCACCTTACACCTGAGGATCTGCTCTCTGCCGTGACCGGCATAACTGAGAGCGAGAACGACCTGATTGCGACTTTAGCCAATGTGTCGGCCCTGATTTTTGAAGCTCTGCCAGACCTCAACTGGGCCGGGTTTTATCTGCACCGGCGCGGCGAACTGGTTCTTGGTCCGTTTCAGGGGCGTGTGGCCTGCACACGTATTGCCCTGGGTAAAGGAGTTTGTGGCTCTGCCGCGCAGGAACGTAAAACGTTTCTGGTTGATGATGTACACAGCTTTCCAGGGCATATTGCCTGCGATGCAGCATCAGCATCTGAAATTGTAGTACCGGTGATTAAAGACGGTCAGCTTATTGGTGTGCTTGACCTCGACAGCCCGCTGAAAAAACGTTTCACACAGCAGGAGCAAACTCTGCTTGAAGCAGTTGTGACACGCCTGGTGCACACCATTAGCACCGACGATCTGAAATGGCTTTCTGGCTCTGCCTGAAAAAAATATTACGCTCTTTTGCCATAACAGAACCCGCCATAGGATTTTTTTCCTGTGGCGGGGTTTTTTTTTTTAAAAGG